>CAYZDB010000178.1:0-6330 GCA_964476985.1 uncultured Acidobacteriota bacterium
ATTCTTTCACCGGGAGAAGATCCGACATGAATATCCCGAAGAACGTTCAGATCTTCTTCGGGATCTACTTCATGATGACCGGGCTCCACGCGCTGCACGTGCTGGCCGGGATGGGCGTGATCACCTGGCTGCTCAAGCGCTCGCTGCACGGCGACTTCGGGCCCTCGTACTTCGCGCCGGTCGACCTGGGCGGGCTGTACTGGCACCTCGTCGACCTGATCTGGATCTTCCTCTTCCCGCTGATGTACCTGATCCACTGAGCCGGAGGCGACGATGCACACCAAGGACCACTCCGCGCACTCCGGCGAGTCGATCGGCGGCGTCCACGTCATGCCGGTCCCGGTCCTCGTCGGGATCTGGGTCGTGCTGATCGTCCTGACCGTCGTCACGGTGGGCGTGACCTACTTCGACCTCGGTCCGTTCAACCTCGCGGTCGCACTGGGCGTGGCGCTGGTCAAGGCCTCGCTCGTCGCGCTCTACTACATGCACCTCCGGTACGACCACCCGTTCAACGGCTTCATCCTCGTCGTCTCGCTCGCCTTCGTGGCGCTGTTCATCGGGATCACGCTGCTCGACGCCAGGCAGTACCAGCCGGACATGATCCCGGGGTACGCGCCGGCGATGCAGAAGAAGTAGCGCGTTGACCGCCGCGACGCCGGGCGGCGGGATCGACCGCCGGGCCACGCGCGAGTCACCCGCGCCGCCGGGAAGCGGTCCGCTGGCGCTGACGCTGTTCCTGATGGCGCTGGCGATGTTCTTCGCCGCCAGCGTGGTCGGCTTCCTCCTGATCCGCGCCCGCCAGCCGGAGTGGCCGCCCGCCGGCTCGCCCCCGCTGCCGGGCGGGCTGTGGCTGGCGACGCTCGTGCTGGTGGCGGGGAGTGCCGCGGCCCAGGCCGCGCTGGGCGCGATCCGCCGCGGGAGCCAGCGTGGGCTCCGGTACGGCCTGACGGCGGCCCTGGCGCTGACCGTCCTGTTCCTGGGGCTGCAGGCCGCCAACTGGAGCGCGCTGGCCCGCGAGGGCCTGACCCCGGGAGCCAACCTCTTCGGCTTCGCCTTCTACATGCTGACCGGCCTGCACGCGGCGCACGTGGTCGGCGGCCTGGTCGTGCTCGTGCTCGTGACGGCCAAGGCGTACCGCGGCGGCTACTCGGCGGGCTATCATCCCGGTGTCCGCTCGGCGACGGTCTACACGCACTTCCTGACCGTCGTCTGGTTCGTGATGTTCGGGGTCGTGTTCCTGACCTGAGGCGCTGATGTCCCTGCCCAGCATCATCGTGACCGGAGCGTCCGGGTTCGTCGGGCGGTTCCTCCTGGAGTCACTCAAGGAGGAGTTCGTGATCTACGGGATCGCGCGCCGCTCGCAGGCCCGCTCCGGCGCCCCGGTCCACCCCAACATCAAGTGGTACCAGGTCGACATCGGCGACGTCGCCCCGCTGCGCGCGGTCTTCCACCGGATCCGCGACAAGGGCGGGGCGGACACGGTGATCCACCTCGCGGCCCACTACGACTTCACGGGCGACGAGCACCCGGAGTACGTCCGGACCAACGTCGAAGGCCTCCGCAACCTGCTGGAGTGCTGCCGGGAGATCGGGATCCGCAACCTCGTCTTCTCCAGCTCGGTCGCCGCCAGCCGGCTGCCGCCGCGGGGCGAGGTGCTGGACGAGACGAGCGCTCCCGACGGCGAGCACATCTACGCCCGCACCAAGCGCATCGGCGAGGAGATGCTCGAGCAGTACCGGCACGAGTTCAAGTCGGTGATCGTCCGGTTCGCGGCGATGTTCTCGGGCTGGTGCGAGTACCCGCCGCTCTTCATGTTCCTCAAGACCTGGCTGTCGGACGCCTGGAACGCGCGGGTGCTGGGCGGGCGCGGCGAGACCTCGATCCCGTTCCTGCACGTGCGCGACGCGGTCTTCCTGCTGCGCCGCGTGATCGACCGCCTGCCCGAGTTCGAGCCGGGCGAGGTCCTGGTGGCCAGCCCCGACGGCGCGACCTCGCACCTGGACCTGTTCCGCGCCGCGACCCGCGCCTTCTACGGCAAGCCCAGGACGCCGATCTACATGCCGAAGCTGCTGTGCGGCCCGGGGATGTGGGCCATGGACAGCGTCGGCAAGCTGACCGGGGAGCGGCCCTTCGAGCGGCCCTGGATGGCCCGCTACATCGACACGCAGATGACGATCGACTCCAGCCGGACCCGGCAGCGCCTGGGCTGGGAGCCGCGCCAGCGGCTGTCGATCCTGACCCGGATGCCGTTCCTGATCGAGAACCTGAAGACCGACCCGATCGAGTGGAACCGGCGCAACCGCGCGGCGATGAAGCAGGCCGAGGCGCGCGACAACCTGCGGATCTACTGGCTGCTGGTCAAGCACGGCGAGCAGATCCAGGCCGAGTTCTTCGACCGGATCTACGGCCCGGAGGGGCAGGTCCGCTTCCCGAGCTACCAGCACCTGGACACCGAGGACCACCGCTGGGCGCTGCAGATGCTGCTGCGGCAGGTCCTGCACGCGATCCGCACCGGCGACCGCGCGATCCTCGCCGAGTACTGCCGCGACATCGCCGAGCGCCGCTACCACGAGGGGTTCAGCGCGGACGAGGTCTGCGGCGCGTTGCAGCTGCTGAACCAGATCTCGCTCAAGGTGCTGCGCAAGGACCGGGAGACCGAAGGGATGTTCCGGCAGCTGCGCGAGCAGATCACGATGCCGCTGCGCTGGGGCTGCGACCAGGCGCAGGACCGGTTCGAGCAGCTCGAGGAGGGGCGGGTGCGGCGCGGTGAACCGCGGCCGCTGGTCCGGACGGACTGAGCCGGCGCCCCGGCCTCACCCCTCCGGGAGCAGGTCCCGGCCCGGCCCCTTCGTTCCGACCAGGTGCAGCAGCACGGCGAGTTGCCCCAGCAGGATGTCGAGCCGCTCGCCGGGGCTGCGGCTGGCCAGGAAGCGGCTGCGTTCGTCGACATCCGACAGCAGCACGCTGCCCAGGCTGAAGATCCAGCGCTCCTCGTCGCCGCGGTCGGCGGCCAGCCGGGCCAGCTCCTCCGCCGGCGGTCCGATCATCTTCGCGAGGCGCAGCGCCGACTGGGCCACGGCGTCGATCCCGCCGGCGCGCCCGGCGCGCTCGCCGGGGCGGGGCGGGTCGTCCTCGTACGGCTCGGGCCGGGCGAGGCGGTAGGGGCCGGTCGCCGGCAGCTCTTCGAGGCGCACGCGCGCGAGCCCCTGCACGACGGCGTGGAACTCGCCGCCCGGGAGCGGCGCGCAGTGGATCACCTGCCCGAGCGTCGCGACCGGGTCGAACGGCGGGGCGAACTCGTACTCCTCCGGCCGCCAGCCGGGGGTCAGGCGCGGGATGGCGAGCAGGCGCTCCGGAGCTTGAGAAGGTCGCGCACCAGCGCCCGGTAGCGCGGCTCGAAGATCCGGTACGGGACCGGCACCCCCGGCAGGAAAACGTGGTCCGGCAGCGGGAAGACCGGAACGCTCCGGGGCAGCCCGCTCCCACCCTCGGTCATGGCCCGGCCTCCGGCGCGACGCCCCAGGCCTCCGCCAGGGCGGCGGACAGCCGGTCGAAGTCGCCGAGCGCGTTGTACAGCGCGGCCGAGAGCCGCACCAGCATCCCGCCCGGTGCGCTGCTCCACGGGAAGATCTTGCTCTCGATCCGGTAGCGCCCGTACAGCAGGTCCTCCAGCGCATCCCACGCCAGGCCGCGGGCGGGCGCGCCGGGAGCGGGAGCGGGGAGCGGCAGCGAGGCCATCCCCGCGACCAGCTCGGCGGGGCAGGGGAGCGCGATCCCCAGCCGGCGCGCGACCCGCTCGCGGGCGGCCAGCGCCAGCGCGCGCTGGCGCGCGCGGATCGCCGGCCAGCCGCCGGGCACGGCCTCCTCGAGCACGCGGATCGCCTCGGGGATCGCCAGCCAGGGGGTGGGATCGGCCGTGCCGGTCCAGTCGAACTCCTGCCGGAAGCGCGAGCGGCCGGGGCGCGGCCCGCCGTGGCCGAGGCTGACCACCAGCGGCGCGATCGCCTCGCGCCGGTCGGCGCGGACCCAGAGCGCGGCCGCGCCCTTGGGCGCGCAGAGCCACTTGTGCGCGTTGAAGGTGGCGTAGGCGGCGCCGGTCGCGTCGAGCGCCGGCGGGACCAGGCCCGGCGCGTGGGCCGCGTCGACCAGCGTGTCGACGCCGCGCGCGTCGAGCGCGCGCACGAGGCGGGCCAGCGGCACCAGCAGCGCCGTCGGGGCCGTGACCTGGTCGAGCAGCGCGAGCCGCGTCCGCGGCGTGACCGCGGCGAGCACCGGCGCGGCGATCTCCTCCGCGCCCGCCAGCGGAAACGGCACGCGGGCCACGACGACGCGCGCGCCCGAGCGCGCGGCCCAGGCCTCCAGCGCGTTCCGGCACGCGGGGTAGGCGTGGTCGGTGGTCAGCAGTTCGTCGCCGGGGTCGAGCCGCAGCGACGCCAGCACCGTGTTGACCCCGGTGGTCGCGTTGGGGACGAAGGCGAGCCCCTCCGGGTCGCCGTCGACGAAGGCCCCCAGTGCCGCCCGCGCCTCGTCCAGCAGCGGCTCGAGCTGGCGGGCGAGAAAGCGCACCGGCTCGCGCTCGAGCCGCTCGCGGAGCCGGGACTGGTACTCCAGCACCGGCCTCGGGCAGGCCCCGAACGAGCCGTGGTTCAGGAACAGCACCTCCGGGTCGAGGGTCCAGAGGTCGCGGCGGACGGGGGTGTCGAGCGGCAGGTCCATCGGCGGCCATCTTGCACGCCGTCGGCCGGGAACAAAAGCCGCGGCCGGCGGTCCAACCGTTCGAGGACCCGCGCCGGAGCGCCTCCGGTGGCTGCAAAACGGCCGCGGGCCGTGGCATCCTCCCGAGGATGGCCCAGCACCGTGAGATGACCGAGGCGCGGGAGCGGGAGCTCATCGAGCGTGCCCGCCTGGGAGACCGGGAGGCCTTCGACGAGCTGATGGAGGCCCACCTTCCGCGGGTGTGGCGGGTGGCCTTCCGCATCGTCCGCCACGAGCAGGACGCCGAGGACGTCGTGCAGGAGACCTTTCTCGCCGCCTTCCGGACGATCCCCGCCTTCCGGCAGGAGGCGAAGCTCTCGACCTGGCTGACGCGGATCGCGACCAGCCGCGCGCTCAACCACCTCGACCGGATGGCCGAGCGCGTGCGCCGGGCGGGTCGGCCGATCGACCTCCGGCCCTCGGAGCTGGAGCTGGGAGTGCCCGAGCCGGCGGCCACCGGGCCCAGCCCGCTCGAGGCGCTCGAGGAGAAGGAGCTGGCCGCGCGGCTCGCGGAATGCCTCGAGCGGCTTCCCGGCCCGTGGCGCTCGGCGCTGGCGCTGCGCGAGGGGGAGGGGCTGAGCTACGAGGAGATCGCCGAGACGATGGACCTGAACCTCGGCACGGTCCGGTCGCGCCTGGCCCGCGCGCGCGTCGCGCTGCGCGACTGCATCGAGGGGAGGTCGTGATGAGCCCACGCGACGACCGGCACCCCGACGAGCTGATCTCCGCGCTCTTCGACGGCGAACTGGCGCCCGAGGAGTGGACGGAGGTCAAGGAACACCTCGAGCGGTGCCCGCGCTGCCGGCGCCTGCTCGAGCAGATCAAGTCGCTCTCGGCGGCGATGCCCGCCGATCCGCCCGTCCCCGAGGGGCTGGCCGCGCGGGTCCGGGAGCGGTTGCCCGCGGGGACCGGGCGGCAGCGCCCGGCGCCGCCGGCGCGCGACCCGATGCCGTACCGCGCGACCCGCCGGCGCGTGACCTTCCCGCTGGCCGCCGGCGCGGCCTTGGCGGCGACCCTGATCGTCGGTGCGCTGCTGATCCAATACCTGCCCGAGCGCGTCAGCTCGCGCCTGAGCCTGCCACGGCTGTCGCCGCTCTCGGAAAGCACCCTCCCGGGCGGGACGGGCGCGGATGCCGCCTCGCCGCAGGAGACGGCGGAGGCCAAGCGCGAGAAGGCGCAGCTTCCGGCCGACGGCGGGCCGGGCGCGTCGCCGCTGGAGTACGGCAGCGACGCGGACGCGTCCTTCGCCGCGAAAGACCTCGCGGCCGCGACCGGGGTGCCCGGGTCGCCCGGCGTGCCTGGCGGACCGACCGAACCCACCCTCGAAAACCAGCCCGGGGGCGTGGACGGGGGTGCGGCCGGCGCACCGGCGGCGACGGACTACGCCGCCGCCGGCGAGCGGCCCGGGCTCGCGCCGGGACAGGACCTGCCGGTGACGGTCCCCGAGGAGGCGGACGAGCCGGCCCGCACCGCCGAGCAGATCGCGCTCGAGCAGGCGCGCCCGGGCGCGGTGGGCGGGGTCGAAGGTGCGGCCCCGGCCGGCGCGAACGAGCTTCCGGCGGCCGCCCCGGACGA
>CAYZDB010000179.1:0-6314 GCA_964476985.1 uncultured Acidobacteriota bacterium
CCGGTCTTCATGCGCGAGGGGGGCTCGATCCCGGTCGTCGGGACCTTCGGCAAGCTGCTGGGCGTGCCAGCGGTGCTGATGGGGATCGGCCTGCCCGACGACAACCTCCACGCCCCGAACGAGAAGTTCGACCTCGACCAGTTCCACCGTGGCAACGAGGCCGCCGCGGCGCTGTTCGAGGAGTTGCCGGCCAGCTTCACCGGCGGCGGCGCGCCGAAGCGACGGAAGGCGTAGGGGCCGGCCTCCGTGCCGGCCCGCTCGCGCGAGGAACACCGATGATCGAGATCCTCCCCGGCCTCGTGCTGCCCGACGAGGCGGTGTCCTACGCCTTCTCGCGCAGCGGGGGGCCGGGGGGCCAGCACGTCAACAAGGTCAGCTCGCGCGCGACGCTGCTGTTCGACGTCGCCCATTCTCCCGCCCTGGACGACGACCAGCGGGCCCGGATCCTGGCGCGGCTGGCGACGCGGATCTCGAAGGACGGCGTGCTGCGCGTCGTGGCCCAGTCGTCCCGCAGCCAGGCCGCCAACCGCGACGCGGCGCGCGAGCGCTTCGTCGAGCTGCTGCGCTGGGCGCTGGCGGAGGAGGCGCCGCGTTTCGAGACGCGCGTGCCGCGGGCCCAGAAAGTGCAGCGCCGGGAGGAGAAGGTGCGCCGCGGGGCGGTGAAGCGGCACCGCGGACGGGTGCGCGGGGAGGAGTGAGTACGCGCCGAGGTTCCTTGCATCCCAGCAACGGCGCGAGCAACATGCGGCTGCGCCGCATTCCGCATGTGGACGGCATGATGATGAGGACGAATCGGATCGCCTTCGCTCTCCTCGCCTTGACGATGCCGGCGTCGCAGACCCATTCGGGCGCGGTCGAATCTGGGATACCGGAGCAGAAAAACATCTCGCCCGCGATCCCCCTCTGCACGTGCGACCAGCTTCCCAATGAGAGGCATCAAGCTGACTTCTGCCGGATCTGGGGGCAGATGCTGACACCGGCCTGCGTGACGGCCGCGCGGGAGTTGCTGAGTACATACGCGCAGGCATACGGATACTCGGGCTGCCGAGAGGCCTCTTGCGTCTGGTTCCACTTCACTAGGGTCAGCGACCCCGGGGAGGATCCCGTCGCCGAGCTGCGCGCAACAGTCCTGTTTCCGGAGCGGCCCTGGAGCAGCCTGTTCAATGGCGGTGAAAGCCCCTTCGGTCCGACAGTGGCGCTCGATCCGTTGACCTGCCGTATCCGAGCCTTCCTCAGCTACGAGACGTGCCGACCGTGCTCGCCGGCCCGGTGTCCTGTCATGATCACGCCACCCGATCGTCTACGCCTTCCGAAGGAGTTTGCGTATGAGCCTGGAGGGTGGACGGTGGCCGTGATCGTCGATCATCAGGGCGCGGTCATCGCCCCCGTCGACTTCGAGGAACGCCTCCGGGAGCAGGGAATGACAGACGAAGCCCTGATCGTCGAAGAGCTCGCGAGGGCAGCCCAAGCAACCCGTTTCTTGCGTGTTGATCGGGACCGTCAGAACGCACCCTTGCTCGTCGAGTTGTGGTTCCAGTTCGACCCGGAGTCGGGTGGGAGTGTGCGAATCGAGTTGCTGGAGCGGTGCGACGACTGGCGCACGACTTGGGCGAGCGAGGGGCGAAACGGCGTATTCGACAGGTGGCAACGCTCGAAGGAGCGGTCCAGAGACTAGCGACAGGCTGCGAATCGACCCCACCTGCCGGCGAGTCGGCGGCCGCCTGTTTTCGATCAGGTGCTGAGTTTCCAGCAACGCCGTGGGCAGTTCTCGCAGCGGAAAGCAGCGCACCCGTTGGAGGTCCGTGCTGTTCCCGAGATCCGAGACGACCCCGCCCAAACTCACCGTTGCAAGAGGTGAATACTGGACCACTCTCTCCCTTCGGAAGTAGAATCGAGGAGTCTTGGCTGACCTCTCCGCGGGAGCCCGGATAATGCACCGGCCGAATCACCGCTTGTCCCTCGTTCCGCTGGGCTTGGCCGCTGCCGTACTGGCCGCCGCGGCCGGGGCCGTCGCGGACGAGCCGCGCTACGCGCTCACCGGCACGACGGTCGACGAGCGCAGGCGCCCGCTGGAAGACGTCGACATCCGCGTGTGGATCCAGGGCGCGGAGGATTCGGGCGATGCCACCTCTGCGCGCGCCAGCTCAGACGGCGACGGGAGGTTCGCGCTCGGCGGGCTCTCTCCTGGAATCTACCGCGTCGAGGCGGCCCGCGACGACCGGGTGACGGCGCGCCGAGATCAGGTCCTCGTGGGCCCCCAGGGGGCGGCCGGGCTGGTGCTGCTGCTCGAGCCGGGGACCGTCGTGACCGGGCGCGTTCTCGCGAGCGACGGCCAGCCGTTCGAAGGCGCGGTGGCCTGCGTCGGCCCGCCTCGGCGACCCTCGCGCGCGGAGATCGAGAGCTGGTCCCGGGTCACGCGAGCGGAAGCGGGCCTGTGCGCGCGCAGCGGCGCGGCGGGCGCCTTTTCCGTGACCGGGCTCCCGCGCGACTCCCGCCTGGTCGCGCGCGCCGTGCGCGCCGGCCGGCACTACACGGACCTGGGAGCGGTCGAGCTGCCGGCTTCTCGCTCGCGAATCGACCGGATCGAGCTCCGCCTGCCGCCGCCGATCCCGGTGATCGGGAGGATCGAGCTTCCCGATGGCCGGCCGTTTTCCGGCCCGGCCTCGCTCTCGGGAGGGCCGGGGTTCGAGGTCCGGGACGGGAAGGTCGCGACGGAGGTCGAGCAAGCAGGCCATTCTTGCGTGTTCATCGACGGCTTCTGTGTCGTCTGCCGCGAACTCGTTCCCGGGGAACAGGGCGTCGCCGACCTCGGTACGATCCGCCTCGATCCCGGCGTGCGGATCGAGGGGTCGATCCGGGATCAGGCGGGCCGGCCGATCCCGGCCGCCACGATCACGGGGGATTGCGGTGGATCGCACCGGCGGACGCACTCGGATGAGGACGGCTCCTTCGTTCTTTCCGGCATCGACCAGCGGCGGGATGAACTCGGCCCGCTGCGCTGCGGCTTCAGCGTCGAGGCCGCAGGCTACGAGAGCCGCGACGTCGGGCTCGTGCCCGGGTCCCAGCCCGGGACGATCGTGATGGAGGCCACGGGCGCAGTCGAGGGCCGGGTCGTGACTGGCTCGCCGCCGCAGCCGGTTCCGGGCCTCTCGATCCGCGCATTCCCGGACGGCAGTCTCCCCGGCGCACCCCTCACGCTCTCGACGCCGGACGGCCGGTTCCGCGTGAGCGATCTCGCGCCGGGACGATATTCCCTGCGAATCGGCTCCCCTGCCTTCGTCTCCCGCTGGATTCATGACCTCCGGCTCGAGCCGGGCGCGCGGGTGTCCCTCGGCGACGTGGCGCTGGTGCCCGGTCACGAGCTCCGGGGCCGCGTTCTCGATCGGCGCGATGGAGAGGGGATCGGAAGGGCCTGGATCTACGTCGGTCCTGCGCCGTGGCCCGACGGCCTCGACGCGGACGCCGAGATCAGGACCGACCCGGACGGGGGGTTCGCGCTGTCCGGACTGGCGGCGGGACGGCACCGGCTCTGGGTGAAGCCGCCGGATCGACCCCCCTTCGAGCGCGAGATCGATCTGCCGGCGACGGGGCTCGTGACCCTCGAGATCCCGCGGGACGCCGTGGTCTACGGGACGGCTCGCGACAGGACCGGCGAGCCGCTCGCAGACCGCGTCATCCGCCTGAGTTCGGCTGACGGCTCGGAGAAGGCCGCCACCGCGGATCGTTCGGGGCGATTCCGGTTCGAGGGTGTCGCCCCCGGTGTCTGGCGCCTCCACCTCTCAACCGGCGCGGAGGACGGGCGACAGGTCCGGTTCCCCGTGATGGTGGAGCCGGGCGAGCGCCGGCGCGTCGACCTCTCCCTGGAGGCCGCGACGCTCGTTCACGCGACCGTGGAGCGGGGCTGGAACTTCCCGGTCGTGGCCACGGAATGGCGGCGCCTCGACGAGCCGCGGCCCGGAAGCGCGACGTCGTTCGCCGAGGTCTCCCCGGACGGGTCGCTCTCGGTCCTCCTGCCCGCTCGGGGGATCTACGAAGTCGAGCCGCTTTCGCAGACCGAGTGGCGTGGCGACGAAAGGGGTGGGGCGATCGTCGTCGATGCGCGGTCGCCGACCGGACAACCGCTGCGGATCGAGGCACCCACGGCGCGGATCTCGGGGACGGTCTTCGATGCGAACGGCGTCCCGGTCCCGAGAGCGAGCGTGATGGCGATCCAGCAGGTGGTCGGAACGGGACTCGAGCGCTCGCACCGCGACACCCGGACCGACGCGCAAGGAGACTTCAGGCTCGAGCGGCTTCAGCACGGGACCTACGCGCTCTTCGTCACGGCGAGCGGGTTCGTGCCGGCCTGGACCGGTTCGATCGAGCTCGCGCGCGGCGCGACCGTCGTCGCCCCGCGGATCGAGCTGGACGCGGCGCGACCCGTGCGCCTGCGGGTGCTCGACCCGCTGGGGGCGCCGGTCCCCGAGGCCGAGGTCCCGCAGCCGTGGTTACCGCGCTATCGGAACGACCGCGACGAGATGGCCGACGACGCTGGCAGCATCACGATCGCCGTCGGCTCGGCCCGGCGCGAGGTGGTCGTGGCCGCGCAGAGCTTCGCGCCAGCCGTCGCCTTCGTGCCGCCGGCCGCGGAACATGCGCCCGCGCCGCAACTCGTGCTCGAGCGCGGCGTGCCGGTCACGATCCGCGTCACCGGCGAGGGCGGAGCCCCCGTGGAGGGGGCCGTGCTCGAGGTCCGGACCGCGTCCGGCACCGATCTCTCCCGTGCCCTGTCCGGCTCCCCGACCCGCTCGGCCCGCCAACTGGTCTCCGATGGCGACGGCGTGGTCGAGTTGGCTCGCCTGGCGCCGGGCAGCTACCGGCTGCTCGTCCGCGCGCGGGAAGGGATCGCGTCGTCCCGCCTCACGGTGGGCTCCGGACCGGCAACGGCAACTGTGCGACTGGGAGAGCTCGACGCCGAGTGACGGGCGTCGTTCCCGGCCGAGCCGGGGACCGATCCGCTCCTACCGCTTCCCCTCCGCCCGGAACGCCCCCGTCACCGCCCCCAGCACGATCGACACGACCGAGACCAGGATCGCGCCGAACAGGGCCGGCCAGAATCCCTCGACGCGGAAGTTGATCCCGAACATCGAGGCGATCGGGATCGCCAGGCCGAGCGTCAGGATGATGAAGGGGCAGCTCAGCAGCTTGACGACCGGCGTGATGATCGCGTTGACGAAACCGACGACCAGCGCCATCAGCGCCAGGTCCTTCATCGTGCCGAAGCTGATCCCCGGCACCAGGTGCGCGGCCACGGCCAGCGCCAGCGCGGTGATCACCAGGCTCAACAGGAACTTCATCGGGCTTCCCTCCTCCCTTTCCGTGGCCTCAGGCGACCGGCCACGACTCCATCACCGACTCGACCACCCGGCGCGAGAGCGGGTGGTACCCGTCCTTCGCCGACTCGAAGATCGACTGCCCCAGCGCCCGCGTGCGCGCGCTGGTTCCCAGCGCGGCGTAGAGCGGCCGCAGGTACTTCATCCGTCCGACCGTCGTCAGCACCTCGCGCACCCGCGGGAAGACCGGCTCGTGGTCCGAGGCGGTCGCGATCGCCAGCCACTCGACCAGGATCTCGTAGTTGCCGCGGCCGGTCAGCGACAGTTCGCGGTCGAGCCAGGCGCAGTCGGCGACGGGGAGCGGACGCGGCAGGTTCTGCAGGTAGACCAGCAGGTGCGCCGCCGGCCAGCGCGCGGCGTGGACCGGGTCGGGTCGCATCCCGCCACCCCACCCCGCCGCGGCCTGCTCCAGCCGCTCGAGCGTCGCCGAGCGGAAGGCCGGCGCGTTCTTCGGCAGCCCGGTCTCGTACAGCCACTCCTTCGCCCCCACCGCCGCCGCGGCGCCCGGCAGTTCCGCTTCCAGGAATGCCAGGAACTCCTCGGTCGTGATCGACTGGAAGCGGAAGTGCTCGATGTAGCGCCGGATGAAGCGCTCGAAGCGCTCGCGCCCGGCGTGGCGCTCGAGCAGCACGACGAGCCGCGCCCCCTTCTCGTACGGGATCAGCGAGTAGGCGTCGTCCGGATCGACGCCGGTCAGGTCGGTCCGCAGGCGCGTGAACGGCGAGTCCATCCCGAAGCGCTTGAAGGCCCCGTCCATCCCCTTCTGCCCGATCGCCCACGCCACCGCGGCGGCGTCCTCGCCGTGCAGCGCCTCGAGGATCCGGCGCTCGGCCCAGACGGTGAAGCCCTCGTTGAGCCAGAAGTGGTCCATCGTCGCGTTGGTGACCAGGTTGCCGGTCCAGGAGTGGGCCAGCTCGTGCGTCACGACGTCGACCAGCGATC
>CAYZDB010000180.1:0-6293 GCA_964476985.1 uncultured Acidobacteriota bacterium
GCTCGTCCCGGAGAGCCTGCCGCCGGTCCCCGAGGCGGATGCCGAGTTCCTGCGCGCGACCGGCGTCCTGCCGATCGAGGTCGCGATGACCGGGGAGTGGCTGCGGGCCGTCGGGAGCCAGCACGCCGGGCCGGCGCCGGCCGACCCGTTGCTGCGGGCCGCGCGGGCCGCGCGGCGGGAGGGGGCGGCGCGGCTGGCGGGAATCGTCGTGGCGATCGCCGGGACCGGCGTCGATCCCCGCGAGCTCGGGTCGGGCCTGCGGGAGCTCGACCAGGACCGCGCCGGCTGGCCGCGCGCGGCGACGCTCGAGGGGGCCGGCGACCCGGTCCGGGCCGCGATGCTGCGGTCCCTGCTCGAGGACGGCCTGCGCTGGGCCATCTACCACTACGCGAGCGGGGGGGTCGTCGGGTTGCTGGCCGCCTTGGAGCGTCCGGCCGGACCCGCGGAACTGCTTCGGCCCGGCCTCGTCCGGGCGGTTCCGGAAGGAGTCCCCGCCGGTTGCCGTCTCGGGCCGCGCGCCGCGGCAGCGCTCTACGGCGGGGATTACGACGCCGCGTGGGTGGCCGACCTCCTGGCCGACGCCGCGGCCCCGGCCGACGGGGGAGGGATCTCCGACACGCGGGTCTACGAGGGATCGGCTGCCGCCGGGGAGGCCGCGGCGGCCCTGCGGGCCCGGGGGGGGACGGTCGAAACGGTCGGCGGGACCGTGCGCGCCACGCTCCGGCCTGCCGCACCCCGGCCCCTTACCCGTCAGCCTTGACCGTCACGCCGGCGCTTTGCTAGTCTAACTATCCTTTAGTGCCGGCTTCCGGAGGAAACGCTCCGGGTAACACACCCCGCCCGCCGGTGGACTCGGACCCCTCGCCGCGATCGATGCCCGCGAACGAGAACGGCGTAAGCCGGAGGGGACGGGAACTGCCGACGAGGACCGGGCGCGCCGCGCGCCGGGAGGACCAGGATGGAACAGTACCTCCCCATTCTCGGCATGGTGCTGATCGGGATCGGGCTGCCGGTCGTCGCGATCGTCTTCGCGCGGCTGCTCGCCCCGTACCGGCCGGGGGGGATGAAGGGCGACCCGTACGAGTGCGGGATCGAGTCGACGACCAGCGTCCGCGAGCGGCTCTCGGTGCGCTACTACCTGATCGCCGTGCTCTTCGTGGTGTTCGACGTCGAGACGATCTTCATGTTCCCGTGGGCGGTGCAGTACAAGGTGCTCGGCCTGTTCGGCCTGGTGGAGATGGTGATCTTCATCGCGATCCTGCTGCTCGCCTACTTCTACGTGATCAAGAAGGGGGCTCTGAAGTGGGCCTGAGCGACAGGGAACTCCCGCCGGGCGTCGTCACGACGACCGTCGACTCGGTCTTCAACTGGGCGCGCAAGTCGTCGCTCTGGCCGATGACCTTCGGCCTGGCCTGCTGCGCGATCGAGATGATGGCGGCCGGCGCCTCGCGCTTCGACCTCGACCGCTTCGGGATGGGGATCTTCCGGGCGACGCCGCGCCAGTCGGACCTGATGATCGTCGCCGGCTCCGTGACCGAGAAGATGGCGCCGCTGATCCGCCGGCTGTGGGAGCAGATGCCCGAGCCGAAGTGGTGCATGGCGATGGGGATCTGCGCCACCTCCGGTGGCCCGTTCCCGACCTACAGCCACGTCCAGGGGGTCGACCAGATCGTGCCGGTGGACGTCTACGTCCCGGGCTGCCCGCCGCGGCCCGAGGCGCTGATCTACGGGCTGATGAAGCTGCAGGACAAGATCCAGAAGGAAACGCTCGCGCGCAAGCGCGTGTCGTGAGGGTGACGCCCGATGTCCGACCAGGAGCAGCCCAAGCCACCCCAGCCTCCCGCGCCGCCCCCGGCGCCCGCGCCCGCCGCCCCGGCGGCGGCGAAGGAGAAGGCTCCCGACCCGCTGGCGGCGGAGGTCCCGTCGCCCGCGCTCGAGCGGCTGCGCGCCGTGCACGGCACGGCGCTCGTCGAGGTCCGCTTCTGGGCCGGGATGCCGCTGGTCGAGGTCGGCCGCGACCAGCTCGTGCCGGTCATGACCTTCCTCCGCGATGACCCGTCCTGCCGCTTCGACCACCTCTCGACCTGCTTCGCGACCGACGTTCCCGAGCGCGCCGAGGCTCCGCTCGAGATGACCTACTGCCTGTTCTCGTGGCCGACGCGCCAGCTGCTCGCGGTGAAGGTGCGCACGACCGCCGAGGCGCCGGTCCCGACCGTCTCGGGCATCTGGCCCAGCGCCGACTGGAACGAGCGCGAGGCCTTCGACATGGCCGGGGTCCGTTTCGAGGGCCATCCCAACCTGACCCGCATCCTGCTCCCCGACGACTGGACGGGACACCCGCTGCGCCGCGACTACCCGCTCGAAGGCAAGCCGGGCGACCACAAGGTCTATCGCTGAGGAGATGGCCGCGTGTACCAGACCTCCGAGCTCGAAATCAACATGGGACCGCAGCACCCCGCGACGCACGGGGTGCTCCGGCTGGTGCTTCGTCTCGACGGCGAGACGATCGTCGAGGTGAAGCCGGTCATCGGCTACCTTCACCGCGGGGTCGAGAAGTTGTCGGAGAACCGCGGCTACCGCAGCGTCACGCCGCTCACCGACCGGCTCGACTACTGCGCGGCGTTCGCCGAGAACCACTCCTACGTCGGCGCCGTCGAGAAGATGCTCGGCGTCGAGGTCCCGCCGCGGGCCCAGACGATGCGCGTCATCCTGGCCGAGCTGCAGCGCATCGCGTCGCACCTGATCTGGCTGGCGACGCACGGCCTCGACATCGGTGCGATGACGATCTTCCTCTACGCCTTCCGCGAGCGGGAAAAGTGCCTCGACCTGTTCGAGGGCTACTGCGGCGCGCGCCTGACCTACAACGCGCTGCGGATCGGCGGGATGGCGCAGGAGTTCCCGGACGGCTGGACCGAGGCGCTGCGGCGCTTCCTGGCCGAGCTGCCGACGCGCATCGACCAGTACGAGACGCTGCTGACCGGCAACCGGATCTGGAGGCTGCGGACCGAGGGGGTCGGAGTGATCGACGCGAAGACCGCGCTCGGCCTCGGCCTGACCGGCCCGACCCTCCGCGGCTCGGGCGTCGACTACGACGTCCGCAAGTACGCCCCGTACGAGAACTACCGCGACTTCGACTTCGACATCCCGGTCGGCGCGACGGGCGACACCTACGACCGCTACCTGGTCCGGATGGAGGAGATGCGGCAGTCGCGGCGGATCATCCTCCAGGCGCTCGACCGGATCCCCGAGGGGCCGATCCTGGCCAAGGTCGCGGGCCGGATCCGCCCGCCCAAGGGGGCGGAGGCCTACTTCATGACGGAGTCGCCGCGCGGCGAGATGTCGGTCTACCTGGTCTCGGACGGGACCGACAAGCCGTACCGCGTGCGCTTCCGCTCGCCGTGCTTCAACAACCTCCAGGGCCTGCCGACGCTCTCCAAGGGGCACATGGTCGCCGACGTGGTGGCCCTGATCGGCAGCATCGACATCGTGCTCGGCTGCGTGGACCGCTGAGCGGCAGGGGAGGCGAAGGGCCGTGTACCCCGTGCTCCAGTACTTCGTGGTGCCGTTCATCCACGGCGTGGTGCTGACGCTGGTGCTGCTGCTGTGCGTCGCCTACCTGACCTTCATGGAGCGCAAGGTGATCGCCTTCATGCAGGTCCGGATCGGGCCCAACCGCGTCGGGCCGCGCGGGCTGCTGCAGCCGATCGCCGACGTGGTGAAGCTTCTGATCAAGGAGGACCTGACCCCCGACGCCGCCAACCGGGTCATCTTCTACATCGCGCCCGTGATCGCGACGCTCTCGACGATCGCCGCGTTCGCGGTCATCCCCTACGGCGGACCGGAGGCGACGGTCAGCGTCTTCGGCTTCCCGATCCGGCCCTACCTCGCCGACGTCAACGTCGGGATCCTCTACGTGATCTCGATCTCCTCGATCGGCGTGTTCGGGATCGTGCTGGGCGGGTGGGCCAGCAACTCCAAGTACCCGCTGCTCGGCGGGCTGCGCTCCGCGGCCCAGATGATCAGCTACGAGGTGCCGTTCGGCCTCGCGATCATCGGCGTGCTGATGGTGACCGGGACGGCCTCGCTGGTCGAGATCGTGCAGTGGCAGCAGCAGCACACCTGGCTGTTCTGGCTCCAGCCCTTCGCGGTGGTCCTGTTCTTCATCGCCGGGGTCGCCGAGAACAACCGGGCGCCGTTCGACCTGCCCGAAGCCGAGTCGGAACTGGTCGCCGGTTTCCACACCGAGTACAGCGGCTTCAAGTTCGCGTTCTTCTTCCTGGCCGAGTACATCGCGATGATCGTCGTCTCGGCGCTGGTCGTGACGCTCTTCTTCGGCGGCTGGCTGCCCGTCACCTTCGGACTGGGGCACCTGTTCCCGAAGCTGCCGGAGCTGCTCTCCGGCGCCTGGGGCGGGCCGTGGGTCATGCTGCTCGCCGGGATGGGCTGGGTCTTCATCAAGGTCTTCTTCATGCTCTACCTGTACCTCTGGATCCGTGCCACCTTCCCGCGCTACCGCTACGACCAGCTGATGAACATCGGCTGGAAGTTCATGATCCCGGCCAGCCTGGTCTGGATCGTGCTGACCGGCGCGGGAATTCTCGCCTTCCAGGCGATCCGTTCGTGAGGCGCCCGTGAGCGAAGCCAGAGCCGTCGTCATTCCCCGGCCGGCGCCGCTTCCCTGGTGGAAGCGGTTCTTCCTGGTCGAGATGCTGCAGGGCATGTCGGTCACGATGAAGCACTACCTCCGGGGCTGGCGCGAGCCGTTCACGGTGCAGTACCCGGAAGAGCGGCTGCCGCTCGACCCGCGGTTCCGCGGCTACCCCCGCCTGCGGATGCACCCCGAGACGGGGGACGAACTGTGCAACGTCTGCCGGCAGTGCGAGAAGATCTGCCCGACGCTCTGCATCGCGATCGAAGAGGAGCCGCACCCGTCCGGGAAGGGGCGGCGTCCGCGGCAGTTCACCGTGGACTACGAGCGCTGCTGCCAGTGCGGGCTCTGCGCCGAGGCCTGCGGCTCGGACCCGATCTCGGCGATCTACATGAGCCACGACTACGAGCTGGCCGACTACGGGCGGGACCGCTTCCGCGCGCAGAAGGACCGGCTCTACCTCGGTTTCCCCGCCGCCCCGGCGGGGAAGGGGAAGGCCCCGGGGAAGTGAGGCGTCGCGCGGCGCGCCCCGCCGGGCGCGCCCGACCGGCCGCGGGCCGGAGGTGAGGGGAAGGTGGAATTCGTCGTCTTCGCGATCTTCGCCGCGCTGGCCGTACTGGGGGCCGCCGGCGTCGTCGTGGCCAGGAATCCCGTCTTCTGCGCGGTGGCGCTGCTGGTCAGCCTGCTGTCGGTGGCGGCGCTGTTCCTGGTGCTCTGGGCGGAGTTCATCGCCGTCGTGCAGATCATGGTCTACGCCGGCGGCGTGATGGTCCTGTTCCTGTTCGTGATCATGCTGGTCGATCTCGAGCAGCGCGGGTTCGACCTGGGGGCCGGCCGGCTCGGGCCGCGGCCGAGCGCGTTCGAGCGCGGCCTGTGGGCGACCGCGGCCGTGGCCTTCGGCGCGCTCGTGGTGAGCCTGATGGTCCGCTCGCTCGAGCTCCCGCTGCCGGGGGCGGACCGGGCGGCGACGATGCTCCAGGGGCCCTACGCCGCCGACGGACGCGGACTCGGGAACACCGAGTGGATCGGGATGCTGCTCTACACCGACTGGCTGGTGCCGTTCGAACTGGCCTCGGTGCTGCTGCTGGTGGCGATCATCGGCGCGGTCGTGCTGGCGCGCCGCGACCGGGCCGACGAGCCCGCCGGAAAGGGGGCCGCGTGACGCTCGCGATCGAGCACGTGCTGGTGACCAGCGCGGCGATGCTGACCGTCGGGATGATCGGGCTCCTGGTCCGCCGCAACGCGATCATCATGTTCATGGCGGTGGAGCTGGTCCTGAACGCCGCCAATCTCAACCTGATCGGCTTCTCGCGCTTCCTGCCCGATCCCGTCGGGCAGGTCTTCGTGGTCTTCGTGATCGTGATCGCCGCCGCCGAGGTGGCAGTCGGGCTGGCCATCGTCCTCGCCCTCTATCGCAACCGCGATACGGTGATGGTGGACGAGGCGAGCACGATGAAGTGGTGAGGCGGACATGCTGAAGTACATCTGGCTGATCCCGCTCGCGCCGCTGGCCGGCTTCCTGATCAACGGCTTCCTGACGATGTACGGGAAGCTCTCGGCGCGGGCGGCCGGCCGGATCGGCGTCGCCTTCTCCGCGCTGTCCTTCCTGCTGGCGCTGGGGGCGGTGATCGACTTTGCGGGCGGC
>CAYZDB010000181.1:0-6242 GCA_964476985.1 uncultured Acidobacteriota bacterium
TTCGCCGGGATCGACGTGTTCGACATCGAGGTCGACAGCCACGACGTCGAGGAGGTCATCCGGACCGTCCAGCTGATCGCCCCGACCTTCGGCGGGATCAACCTCGAGGACATCAAGGCCCCCGAGTGCTTCGAGGTCGAGCAGCGGCTGATCAAGCTGCTGGACATCCCGGTCTTCCACGACGACCAGCACGGGACCGCGATCATCAGCACCGCGGGGATCCTCAACTCGCTGGAGATCCTCGGCAAGGGGCGCGACGCCTGCAAGGTCGTGATCCTCGGCGCCGGCGCCGCGGGGATCGCCTGCGGCGACATGCTGGTCGCCTCGGGGTTCCCCAAGAAGAACATCCTGATGCTCGACCGCGCCGGCGTGATCTGGAAGGGGCGGACCGAGCACATGAACTCCTACAAGGAGGCCTGGGCCAACGACACCAAGGACCGCACCCTGGCCGACGCGATGAAGGACGCCGACGTCTTCCTCGGCCTGTCCGGGCCCGACCTGGTCAGCGAGGAGATGGTCAAGTCGATGGCGCCGAAGCCGATCATCTTCGCGATGTCGAACCCCAACCCGGAGATCAAGTACGAGCTGGCGCGCGCCGCGCGCCCGGACGCGATCATCGCCACGGGCCGGTCGGACTACCCCAACCAGGTCAACAACGTCCTGGGCTTCCCCTTCATCTTCCGCGGCGCGCTCGACATCGGCGCGAAGCAGATCAACATGCAGATGAAGCTGGCCGCGTCCCACGCGCTGGCCGACCTGGCCAAGACCGACATTCCCGACGAGGTCCTGACCGCCTACGGCGTCGACGAGCTGCGCTTCGGACCCGAGTACATCATCCCGAAGCCGCTCGACCCGCGCGTGCTGCTGTGGGTCGCCCCGGCCGTGGCCCAGGCCGCGGTCGACACCGGCGTCGCGCGCAAGGCCGGGGGCTGGCAGGGGAAGGAGGCCTACGCCAAGCACCTCGAGGTGACTTTCCTGGGGCCCGGCCGGCGCGTGATCCGCGGCTTCATGGACAAGGCCCGGAACACCCCGGCCCGGATCGTGCTGACCGAGGGGGACGAGCTGCACGTGATCCGCGCCGCGCAGCGGCTGGTCGAGGAGAAGATCGCGACCCCGATCCTGCTCGGCGACGAAAAGAAGATCCGGGACCTGGCCGAGACCCACGGCGCCGACCTCGAGGGGATCACGATCCTCGACCCGTACACCTACCCCGACCTCGACAAGCTCGCGGCTCGGCTGTTCGAGAAGCGGCAGCGGCGCGGCGTCACGCCGGCCCGCGCCCGCCAGCTCGTGCTGCGGCCGACGACCTTCGGCCTGCTGTTGGTCGAGCTGGGACTGGCGGACGGCCTGGTCGGCGGGATCGGGAAGGCCTACGCCGACACGGTCAAGCCGTCGCTCCAGATCATCGGCCCCCGGGCCGGCGTGAAGCGGGTCTCGGCCGCAATGGCGTGCATCCTGAAGGACCGCCTGCTGATCCTGTCCGACACCGCGATCAACATCGAGCCCGACGCCGAGACGCTGGCCGAGATGGCGATCCAGGCCGCCGAAACCGCCGAGTCGCTGTTCGACCTGCAGCCCAAGGTGGCGCTGATCTCCTTCTCCAACTTCGGCTCGGTCAACCACCCCGAGCCGGACAAGGTCGCGGCGGCGATGCGGATCGTGCGCGCCAAGCGGCCGGACCTGGTCGTCGACGGCGAGATGATGGTCGACACCGCGCTCAGCCCGGAGGTGGCCGCGGTCTGCCCGCAGTCACTGATCCAGGGCGACGCCAACGTGCTGGTCTTCCCCAGCCTCGACGCCGGCAACGCGGCCTACAAGCTGCTCCGGCACGCGGCCGGGGCCGAGATCGTCGGCCCGATCCTCTGCGGCCTGGCCAAGCCGGTCAACCTGCTGAACCACGTCGCGTCGACCGACGAGATCGTGCGCTCGGCGGCGATCACCGCGCTGCAGGCGGCCCGCCTGAAGAAGGCGTAGGGGCGGCCCTCCGTGGGCCGCCCGAGTCGGGCGGCCACGGAAGCCGGCCCCTGCGTTAGCCTGAGCCGATGACGACGCGGATCCAGAAGGCGATCGTCGCCTCGTTCGCCGGACTGATCGCGACGGGGACGGCCCTGCTCATGCTGCCCGCCAGCGCGGCGGGACCGCGCCTGGGCTTCGTCGAAGCGCTCTTCACCTCGACCTCGGCGGTCTGCGTCACCGGGCTGACCGTGTTCGACCCCGGGACGCGGCTCAGCCCGGCCGGGCAGTTCGTCCTGCTGGCGCTGATCCAACTCGGTGGACTCGGGATCCTCAGCCTGTCGGGGTTCGTGCTGGCGATGGTCCGGCAGCGCGACGAACTGGCGCAGCGGATGTACGTCGAGACCGCCCACGGCGGCCTGCGCGGCGTCACGCCGCGCTCGATCCTGCGCCACGCCGTGGCCACGACCGCGGCGATCGAGGGGCTCGGCGCCGTCGCGCTGTTCGTGGGCTTCGGGATGAAGCAGGGGGAGTTCGGTCTGCGCACCGCCTGGCTGGCCCTGTTCCACTCGGTCTCGGCGTTCTGCAACGCCGGCTTCGCGCTCTTTCCCGACAACCTCCAGAGCTACCGCGACGACCCCGTCGTGAGCCTCGCGGTGATGGGGCTGATCGTCGTCGGCGGCATCGGCTTCACGGTCATCGCCGACCTGGCGCGGATCCGCCGGCTGCCGCGGAAGAACCGCGCCTGGTGGCGCCTGTCGCTTCACACCCGGATGGTCCTGCTGGTGACCGGCCTGCTGGTCGCCGCCGGGGCGGCCGTCTTCCTGTTCTGCGAGTGGACCAACTCGCTGCGCGGCGCCCCCTGGCACGGCCGGGTCCTGGCCGCGCTGTTCTACTCGGTGACCTGCCGCACGGCCGGGTTCGACACCGTGCTGACCGGCTCCCTGACCAGCGTCACGCTGCTCTTCGGGGTCCTGCTGATGTTCGTCGGCGCCTCGCCGGGCGGGACCGGGGGCGGCGTCAAGACCAGCACCGCCGGGATCCTGGCGGCCAGCGCCTGGTCGCGGATCCGCGGCCGGTCGGCGACCGAGTTCCAGGGCCGCGCGATCCCCGAGAGCACCGTGGCCAAGGCGGTCGCGACCGTGGCCTCGTTCGTGTTCCTGCTGCTGGCGGCCAACACCGCGCTGGCGATCATCGAGGGGGGCTTCGCCTCGCACGCCGCGCGGCCCGTCCCGCTGCTCGACTACGCCTTCGAGACCACCTCGGCGATCGGCACGGTGGGGCTCTCGACCGGGATCACCGCCGGCCTGTCCGACCCGAGCAAGCTGGTCCTGATCCTGTTGATGTACATCGGGCGGACCGGCCCGCTGGTGGTCGGCGCCTCGCTGATCGGCCTGCGCAAGCCCAAGCCCTACGCCTATCCTGAAGAGGACGTGCTGGTCGGCTGAGGGCCGGCCGAAGGAGTCTCCCGTGAAGCGTACGGTGGCCGTTCTCGGCCTTTCGGTCTTCGGGCGCGAGGTCGCCCTGGGCCTCGCCGACTCGAAGGACGTCGACGTCCTGGCCTTCGACTACCGGGCGGAGGAGGTCGCGGCCGTCGCCGCCCGCGTGCGGCAGGCGGTGACGATGGACGTGCGCCAGACCGAGGTGCTCGAGGAGTTCGGCGCCTCCTCGTGGTCGGCGGCGGTGATCGGGATCCGCCGGCACTTCGACGCCACGGTGCTGGTGACGCACTTCCTGAAGACCCGGGCCGGTGTCCCGCGGATCATCGTGCAGGTCAACAACCTCCAGGAGGAAGAGGCGATCCGCGTGATCGGCGCGGACGTCACCGTCTTCCCCGAGCGCGACAGCGCGCGGCACATGGTCGCGGCGCTGGCCAACCCGCACCTGACCGACATCTTCGAGCTGGGCGGGGACGCCGAGATCGTCGAGATCGAGGTCCCGCCCTCGTTCGTCGGCCAGTCGCTGAAGGACCTCGGGCTGCGCAAGCGCTTCCTGTTCCAGGTCGCCGCCCTGCGCCGGCGGAAGGACGAGGCCGGCTCGACCGTGCTCGTGACCGAGATCCCCCCCGACCCCGAGCGCCCGCTCAAGCGGGACGAGCGGATGCTGATCATCGGCGAGCACCGGCACCTGACGGAGTTCATCGAGCGGCTGCCCGGGCTGTAAGCCGCCCGGACCCGGCCCCCGCGGGCTCGGCCCGCGCGGAAGTCCCTTTTTCACAGAACCTTGACTGGCGCCCGGGGGATTCGTCCCTATACTGTCCGGCGTCGCGCCAGTCAGGGGCAGGATCGTCTCGCCCCGCCGGGGATCCGAGGGCAACTCGGGCTGAGGTCGGACTGGAGGGCACCCGTGCGGAGCCGGCCCCGGGCCGGCCCGCCCCACCGCGGCCAGGGCCGCGCAGGACAGGACGTATGCACGCCGATCTCGACAAGGTGCGGAACATCGGGATCTCCGCGCACATCGACTCCGGGAAGACGACGCTCTCCGAGCGGATCCTCTTCTACACGCGTCGCATCCACGCGATCCACGACGTCAAGGGCAAGGACGGCGTGGGCGCGACGATGGACCACATGGAGCTCGAGCGGGAGCGCGGGATCACGATCACCTCCGCCGCCACCTCCGCGACCTGGAAGGGCCACGACATCAACCTGATCGACACTCCCGGCCACGTCGACTTCACGATCGAGGTCGAGCGCTCGCTGCGCGTGCTGGACGGCGCCGTGCTGGTGCTCTGCTCGGTCGCCGGCGTGCAGTCGCAGTCGATCACGGTCGACCGCCAGATGCGGCGGTACAAGGTCCCCCGGCTCGCGTTCATCAACAAGCTCGACCGCTCCGGCGCCAACCCGGACCGCGTCGTCCAGCAGATCCGCGAGAAGCTCAAGCTCCAGGCGGTCCCGCTGCAGCTTCCGATCGGCCTCGAGGTGAACCACGAAGGCGTGGTCGACCTGGTCACGATGAAGGCCTACTACTTCGAGGGCCCGAACGGCGAGAACGTGGTCGAGAAGGAGATCCCGGCGGCGATGCGGGTTGAGGCCGAGACCCGGCGCCACGAGATGCTCGACGCGCTCTCGATGTTCAGCGACGAGCTGATGGAGGCGGCGCTCGAGGACCGCGCGACGCCGGAGCTGATCCGGCCCGCGATCCGCAAGGGCGTGCTGGCCCTGGAACTGGTCCCGGTCCTGATGGGCTCGGCCTACAAGAACAAGGGCGTCCAGCTGCTGCTCGACGCGGTGAACGCCTACCTCCCCTCCCCCAACGACGTCCCGATCGAGGCCGTCGACCTGGACAAGGACAACGCCCCGGTCACGCTGACCTCGGACACCGCGGCACAGACGGTGGTCTACGCCTTCAAGCTCGACGAGGGGCGCTACGGCCAGCTGACCTTCACGCGGATCTACCAGGGCTCGCTCGGCAAGGGCGACACCGTGGTCAACACCCGCACCGGACGCAAGGTCAAGATCGGGCGGCTGGTCCGGATCCACGCCGACCAGATGGAAGACATCGACCGCGCGCCGGCCGGCGACATCGTCGGGCTGTTCGGCATCGACTGCCACACCGGCGACACCTTCGTCGGCGAGAACGGCGCCCGCCTGGCGATGACCTCGATGCACGTCCCCGACCCGGTGATCTCGCTCTCGATCAAGCCGGCGGACAACGCCAGCCAGAACAAGGTCTCCAAGGCGCTGCAGCGCTTCTCGAAGGAGGACCCGACCTTCCGGGTCCACGTCGACGAGGACTCGAACGAGACGATCATCTCGGGGATGGGCGAGCTGCACCTCGACGTCTACGTCGAGCGGATGCGGCGCGAGTACGGCGCCGACGTCACGACCGGGGCGCCGCAGGTCGCGTTCCGCGAGGCGATCACCAAGCGCTCGGACTTCAACTACCTCCACAAGAAGCAGACCGGCGGATCGGGCCAGTACGCGCGGATCGCCGGCTTCCTCGAGCCTTACGCCGAGGGGGAGTACGAGTTCGTCAACGCCATCCACGGCGGCTCGATCCCGACCGAGTACATTCCGTCCTGCGACAAGGGGTTCCGGGCCTCGATGACCAAGGGCCCGCTGATCGGCTTCCCGATCACGGGGATCCGGGCCACGATCAACGACGGCGCGGCCCACGCGGTCGACTCCTCGGACATGGCCTTCCAGGCCGCGGCCCGCAAGGCGTTCCGCGAGGCCTACAAGAAGGCCGGCCCGCAGATCCTCGAGCCGCTGATGAAGGTCTCGGTCGCGGGGCCAGGCGAGTTCCAGGGCGCGATCTACCGCACCCTCCTGCAGCGCCGCGGCGTGGTG
>CAYZDB010000182.1:0-6236 GCA_964476985.1 uncultured Acidobacteriota bacterium
CACCTCTCGGGGGCGGCGCGCGCGGCCGGGTCAGAAGGCGTTCGGGTCGTACATCGCCAGGTCGGCCAGCGTTCGCGAGATCCCGTTCAGGCGGTCGAGCGCCGCGTGCAGCGCGTCGACGTCGTCGCCCGACAGGGCCCGCCGGCACTCGTCGAAGACCGAGCGGACGTCCGACTGCTGGTCGGGGCGCAGCAGCGAGGCGAACTCGGCGAACGACTTCTCGTTGGTCGCCAGCAGCCCCTGCAGCTTGGCCTTGGTCCGGGAGGCGTGGATCCGCCGCCGGTCCTCCTCGGCGTAGGACTCGGCCTCGCCGATCGCGCGCTCGATCTCGTGCGGCGTCAGGCCGGTCGTGGGGGTGACCACCACCTGCTGCTCGAGCCCCGAGGCCAGGTCGCGGGCCGAGACCGAGACGATCCCGTTCGAGTCGATGTCGAATGCGACCTCGATCTGCGGCGTCCCCTTGGGGGCGGGCGGGATCCCGACCAGGTCGAAGCGCGCCAGGCTCTTGTTGGCGCTGGCCAGCTCGCGCTCGCCCTGCAGCACGTGGATCTCGACCTTGCTCTGGTTGTCGGCGGTGGTGGTGAAGACGCGGGTCCGCCGGCACGGGACCGTGGCCCCGCGCTCGATCATCTTGACGAACGCGCCGCCGCGGACCTCGACCCCCAGCGAGAGCGGCGTGACGTCGAGCAGCACGATCTCCTTGACGTCGCCGCGCAGCACGCCGGCCTGGATCGCCGCACCCATCGCGACGACCTCGTCCGGGTTGACCTGGCGGTTCGGCTCGCGGCCGAAGATCCCGCGCACCGTCTCCTGCACCAGCGGGGTGCGGGTCTGGCCGCCCACCAGCAGCACGTCCTCGATCTGCTCGCGGGTCAGCCCGGCCGCCGTCAGCGCCTCCTCGCACGGCCCCCGCGTCCGCTCGACGAGGTCGCGCACCAGGTCCTCGAAGGCGGCGCGGGTCAGGGTGCGGGCGAGGTGGGCCGGCCCCTTCGGCGTGGTCGCCAGGAACGGCAGCTGGATGTCCGCGACGTCCTGTCGCGACAGCTCGCACTTGGCCTTCTCGGCCGCTTCCTTGAGCCGCTGCAGCGCCAGCCGGTCGGCCAGCGCGTCGACCCCGGTCTCCTGCTGGAACTCGCCGGCCAGCCAGGCAATGATCCGCTGGTCGAAGTCCTCGCCGCCCAGGAAGGTGTCGCCCGCGGTCGCCAGCACCTCGTAGACCCCCTGCGACAGCCGCAGGATCGAGATGTCGAAGGTGCCGCCGCCGAGGTCGTAGACCGCGATCACGCGCTCGTCGGTCCCCTCGCGCATCGTGCCGTAGGCCAGGCTCGCCGCGGTCGGCTCGTTCAGGATCCGCAGCACGTTCAGGCCGGCGATCCGTCCGGCGTCGCGCGTCGCCTGGCGCTGGCTGTCGTCGAAGTAGGCGGGAACCGTGATCACCGCGTCGGTGATCTTGCTGCCGGTGTACTCCTCGCCGATCTCCTTGAGGTGCGAGAGCACCGCCGCCGCGACCTCCTGCGGCGAGAAGACCCGGTCGCCGACCTGCACGTGGGCGTCGCCGTTGCCCGCCGCCGCGATCCGGTACGGGACGTGGCGCGAGGCCTCCTCGACGTGCGGGTCGTTGCGCTTGCGCCCGATCAGGCGCTTGATCGCGAAGAAGGTCCCTTCCGGGTTGGTCGCGGCCTGGCGCTTGGCCAGGGAACCGACCAGCCGCTCGCCGCGCCGCGAGAACGCCACGATCGAGGGAACGGTGTGGCTCCCCTCGCGGGCCGGGATGACGACCGGGCCGCCGTCCTCCATGACCGCGACCACCGAGTTCGTCGTGCCGAGATCGATTCCGACGATCCGGCTCATCGGCTCTCCTCCTGCTGCGGGCCGCCCTGCGGCGTGCCGCCGGGGGCGACCGCGACCCTCACCATCGCCGGCCGGACGAGCTCGCCCGCCAGCGTGTAGCCGACGCGCAGCACCTCGAGCACCGTGCCGGGCGGTACGCGCGTCGATTCCGTCACCTGGACCGCCTCGTGGAAGCGCGGGTCGAAGGCGATCCCGTCCCCCTCGATCCGCTCGAGATCGTGGCTGCGGAAGACGTCCCACAGCCCGCGCAGCGCCATCCGGACCCCCTGCTGCAGCGCGGCCTTGTCGCTCGCCTCGCGGTAGCACGACTCGAGCGAGTCGAGCGCCGGCAGGATCTGGCGCAGCGTGGCGCGGATCCCGTCGCGGAAACTCTCCTCGCGGGCCCGCACCAGGCTGGGGCCCGAGGGGGCAGGCGGCGCCCCGGCCGGCGCGACCGGCAGGGGCTCCGGCGGCAGCGGCACCGTCGCGCCGGAAGGCTGGTCGTCGTACAGCTCGATGATGACGCCCGAGCTGGTGTCCTCGTCGCCGCGATTCATCGGTCCTCCGCGCCGGGCTGACGCTGCTCCGGGTCCCGCTCCCGCTCTTCCGCGTTGAGGATGTCGCTGATCGTGCGCGCCAGCTCGTCGACGATCGCGACGGCGCGCGCGTATTCCATCCGCCGGGACCCGACGACGCCGACGAGCCCCCGGCCGGTGCGTCCCGCGCGGTAGGGGCTGGTCACGACCGACATCAGCGCCAGCGACGGGTCCTTCGTCTCGGCCCCGATGATCACCTGCACCCCGGGGGAGGCCAGGCAGCGGTCGAGCAGCCGGACCAGCTGCGTCCGCTCCTCCAGCGTGCGCAGCGCGTCGCGCAGCCGCTGGACGTCGCCGAACTCCGGCAGCTCGAGCAGGCTCGAGGTCCCTTCGAGCCGCAGCTCGCCCGCCTCCTCGGGGAACGGCTTCTCGAGGAAGCCGACCACGCGCGAGACCGCCTCGCGGCCGATCCGCCGGGCCCAGTCCTGGTCCTCGCGCAGCAGGTCGATCATCCGGCGCCGGACCTCGGGCAGGGTGTAACCGACCAGCTGCGCGCGCAGCTTCGCGCCCAGCCGGTCGAGGCCGTCCTGCGGCAGGTCCTCGTCGACGTCGAGCACCCGGTGCGTCACCACGCCGGTGCGGCTGACGAAGATCGCGACCAGCCGGTGCGGCCCGATCCGCACGAAGTCGACGTGCTCGAGCACCGCCTGCTCCAGGTCCGGGGCCAGCACCACGCCGACCTGGTGGGTCATGTCGGCCAGCAGGCGGGTCGCGCGCGAGAGCAGTTCGTCCAGCTCGCGGGTCGAGGCCAGGAGGTCCTTGATCTGCCGCACCTCGCGGGCCGGCAGCCGGATCTTGTTGCCCAGCGCGTCGTCGACGAAGAAGCGGTAGCCGCGGTCGGTGGGAACGCGCCCGGCGGAGGTGTGCGGCTGCTCGAGGTAACCGTCGTCCGTCAGGTCGGCCATGACGTTGCGGATCGTCGCCGGGGAGAGCTGCTCGGCGTGCAGCCGGGCCGTGCGCCGCGAGCTGACCGGCTCGCCGCTCTTGACGTGCTCCTCGATGACGATGCGGAGGACCTCCACGGCCCTCTGGTCGAGCGTCACGCGCCCTTCCCCCGGCTTCGGGACGAAGCTCTTTCTGGATTTATAGGGACCGGCGTCCGGGGGCGCAAGCTCGTGTTCGAAGTTGTTCGCCGCCCGCGCCCGCGGGAGGGGGTCAGACCTTGGCCTGTTCCAGCAGCCAGGCCTTCATGAACCCGGTCAGGTCGCCGTTGAGGACCCGGTCGACGTCCCCCATTTCGAAGTCGGTCCGGTGGTCCTTGACCATCCGGTAGGGGGCCAGGACGTAGGACCGGATCTGGCTCCCGAAGCCGATCTCCTTCTTCTCCCCGGCCTTCGCGACCCGCTCGGCCTCCTGCCGCTCGCGCTCGCGCTCGTAGAGCCGGGCCCGCAGGACCCGCATCGCCTTCTCGCGGTTGCGGGGCTGGGAGCGCTCGTCCTGGCAGGTCACCACGAGCCCGGTCGGGAGGTGGGTGATCCGGACCGCGCTGTCGGTCACGTTGACGTGCTGGCCGCCGGCGCCGGAGCTGCGGTAGGTGTCGATCTTGAGGTCCTTCTCCTGGATGTCGATCTTGATTGTGTCGTCGATCTCGGGCACGACCTCGACCGAGGCGAAGGCGGTGTGCCGCCGGGCCTGGGCGTCGAAGGGGCTGATCCGGACCAGCCGGTGCACCCCGCGCTCGGCCTTGAGCCAGCCGTAGGCGTCGGGCCCCACGATCCGCAGCGTCGCGCTCTTGATCCCGGCGCCGTCCCCTTCGAGCCGGTCGAGCAGCTCGACCTGGTAGCTCCCCTTCTCGGCCCAGTAGACGTACATCCGGAGCAGCATCTCGGCCCAGTCCTGGGCGTCGACGCCACCCGCGCCGGGGTGGATCTCGACGAAGGCGTTGTTGTGGTCCTCGGGGCCCGAGAGCATCGTCCCGACCTCGACCTCGACGAGCGCAGGATCCAGCCGGGCCAGCGTGTCCTCGAACTCGGCGTCGACCGCCTCCCCCTCCCGGTCCAGTTCCAGCAGCGTCTCGGCGTCGGCGACCAGCGTCTCCAGCTTCCTGTCGCGGTCGCGCTGGGCGGCGACGATCGAGCGCTGCCGGTTCAGCTCGGCGGCCTTCTCGGGGTCGTTCCAGATCGCGCCGTCGGCGAGCTGGCCGTCGAGTTCGGCGACGCGGCGGTCGAGCGTCGCGACGTCAAAGGTACCCCCGCAGCGGCTCGACGCGGCGCTTGAGGGTCTGCCACTGCTGGAGGAGTTCGTCACGCATCGGGAGGGTTCTCGCCAGGCTTGCCGGGGGCGGCGGGGGCCGCGCGGCGCCGGGGGACGATGCCCGCGGCCAGCCCGGCTGTCAAGATCAGCGCGGTCCAGGCGACGGCGCGGCCCCGGAATGCGCCGGACGCGGGCCGTTCCGGAAACAGAAGGTCGGCCACCAGGACGCCGCGCTGGCCGGTCTCGAGCCGCGCGGCCTCGACCCCGCCCCCGTGGATCAGCGCCGAGATCCCGCTGTTCGCGGCGCGGGCCATCGGCAGCCCGGTCTCCGCCGAGCGCAGCAGCGCGTGGTCGAGGTGCTGTTCCGGCCCGCCCGTGGTGCCGAACCAGCTGTCGTTGGTCTGGTTGACCAGGAGCTGGGCCCGGCCGCGGACCAGGTCGAGCCCCAGCCCGGGGAAGACCGCCTCGAAGCAGACCAGGGGGCCGATCCGGGCGCTTCGCCCCTCGAACACGACGGTGTTCGTTCCCGGCTCGAATTCCCCGACCTCGTTGGCCAGCGCGGGAATCCGGCCGAAGAGCCAGCGCAGCGGCATGTACTCGCCGAACGGCACCAGCTCGCGCTTGGGGGCCTTGGCGGTCATCCCGCGGTCGGCCCGGACCAGCACCGAGCTGTTCTCGTACTTCCCGGAGGGGGAGCGGGTCAGCCCGCCCACGACGAGGTCGACCCCGTGACGCGCGGCCAGCTCCCCCAACTGCGCGGCCCACGCGCCGTCGTCGCGGAAGGTGTACGAGACCGCGGATTCCGGCCAGACGACGATATCCACGCCGTCCCCCCCGGCGGCTTCCTCGGTCAGGCTGCGGTAGGCCTCCCACTCCTCCTGCGGCGACGCGTCGCGCGGCAGCGAGGCCTGGACGACGGCGACGCGGGCCATTCCATCCCCGCTCGGCGCTTCCAGCGGCCCGAGAACCAGCGCCACGGCGAGCGCGCCGAGCCAGAGCAGGGCGCGCCGCAGCGAGACCCGGCGCGGCACGAGCGCCGTCCCGGCCAGGATCGCCGCCAGCGCGTAGAGCAGGAACGAGACGCCGGCCGCTCCGATCACGGCCACGAGCGCGAGCACAAAGGGCCAGTCGACCAGCGCCGCCGCCGCCGAACCCCACGGGAACGGGAACGGGAAGCGCTCGCGGACCAGGTCGTAGGCGGTGATCAGGAGCGGCGCCCCCGCCAGCGCCGCGGCGGCGCCCCAGCGCCGGGACCAGGCGTCGAGCAGCGCCGCCAGCGCCGCCCAGAGCAGTCCCAGCGTCAGGGCCGAGAGCACCACCGCGGTCCAGGCGATCGAGGCTCCGAGCGACGAGAAGAGCAGGATCGGCGTGGCGAACCAGCGCAGCGTGAGCGCCGTCGAGACGAAGCCGAAGACGCCGCCTTCGAGGGCCGCGCGGCGCGTCCCGCCGGCGCTGGCCGCGAGGAAGAAGGCGAGCGCGAGGCCGGGGACGATCAGCGGGCCCCAGCCGGGGCGCGGAAACGCGAGTCCCGCCAGCAGGCCGGCGAGCGCGGCGAGCGCGAGGCGGCGCGGGTTGCGGACCGCACCGGCCGTCCCGGAAGGCGGGCCGCTCACGGCC
>CAYZDB010000183.1:0-6230 GCA_964476985.1 uncultured Acidobacteriota bacterium
CCGCGGGCGTCGAGCGTGGCGCCGGGCGGCTGGAACCACTCGCGGCCGAACTTCTCCTCCAGCCCCAGCGGCGAGCGGTAAGAGATCATCCCGACGCCGCGCGCGACCATCTGGCCGAAGCGCTTGAGCGCCTCGTCGGGCCCCAGGTCCAGCTCGACCCCGCGGCGCTGCAGCCAGTTGAGGCCGATCTGCTGCGCCGTGGTGCGCAGCGGCGCGGCGACGACGACCGCGAGGCCGACGCCGTCACCGGCCTCGATCGCCCACTCCCACGCGACCATCGCCCCCATGCTGGCCCCGACGACGGTCGCCGGACGCGCGATCCCCAGCCGCGCCAGGAAGTCGCGCGTGAAGCGCATCAGGTCGCGCGGTGTGAGCAGCGGGAAGCGGCCCAGCCACGGCGCGCCGTCGGGGGCGGTCGAGCGCGGCCCGGTCGTGCCGTGGCAGCCGCCCAGCAGGTTGGGGCAGACGACGAAGAAGCGATCGGTGTTGAGCGCCCGGCCGGGGCCGATCAGCTCCTCCCACCAGCCGCGCTCCTCGCCGCGCCACTCGCCCGTGGCGTGCGGGCTCGCGGTCAGCGGGTGGATCACGAGGACCGCGTTGTCACGCGCGTCGCTGAGCGTCCCCCAGGCTTCGAACTCGACCTCGACCGCCGGCAGCACGCCGCCGTGCTGCGCGGTGAAGCCCTCGGGGAGGTCGACGCGCACCGTCCGGCCCGCTACTTCGCGGCGTCCTTGAACTGCACGCTGAGCGGCCGGCCGAGCAGCCGCTCCATCGCCAGCGGCCAGCCGCCCAGGGGCTTGAGCGCGGCGTAGGCCTCGTCGGGCGTCTTGCCGAGGTACTTCACCGCGTAGGCCGCGTAGAGCTGCCCGGCGCGCCCGCCGACGGTGCAGTGCAGAACGACCTTCCCCTGCGACTGGCTCACGCGCTGGGCGAAGGCCTCGAGCAGCTCCGGCGTGTAGGCGGGCGCGCCGTCGATCGGCAGGTTGAGGTAGCCCATCCCGAGCTGATCGACCAGGGCCACCTCGTCGAAGTCGACCCCCTTCATCTCCTCCGCGGTCCGGAGGTTGATCACCTGCGTCACGCCGCGGGCCTTGAAGGCCTCGAAGTCGGCCTTCGTGGGCTGGCCGCCGACGAGGAGCGAGCCGGTGTCGAGCGACTTGTCGAAGAAGCTGGAGGGCGGGGTGGCGGGGGAGGGAGATGCGGCCGCCTGGTCGGCGCCGCCCGTCGTGGCGCAGCCGCAGAGGAGGAGCAACGCCAAGAGTGCGACCAGCGCGCAGAGGGTCGGGGGCAGGGAGCGAGGTCTCATCGCAGGGCTCCTGTGCGGCGTCGCCGCGGGCGGGGAGCGTAAGGCGCCGGAGCAGCGGTCCGCAACCCGCGACGCTCGCCCCGTTGACGCCCGGCTGTCTGGCGCGCCACAGTCTCCCCGATGCCCTCGGTCTACGACCTCAAGCCCGCCTTCCAGCGCCTGCTTCGGCCGCTGGCCGGTAGCCTCGTCCGGGCCGGCGTCTCGCCCAACGCGGTGACCGCCGCGGCGCTGGCCGGCGCGCTCGCGCTGGGCGCCGCTCTCGCGGCCTGGCCGAACCGCCGCGCCCTGCTGCTCGCGCTCCCGGCCTGGCTCTTCGTGCGCATGGCGCTCAACGCGCTCGACGGGATGATGGCCCGCGAGCACGGCAAGGCGACGCCGGCCGGCGCGGCGCTCAACGAACTGGGGGACGCGCTGGCCGACCTGGCGCTCTACCTGCCGCTGGCGCGGATCGCACCCGGCGTCCCCGGGATCGCGCCGCTGGCGGTGCTCTTCGCCAGCGGGGCCGTGCTGACCGAGCTGAGCGGCCTGCTCGGGCCGCTCTTGGGCGGGCCGCGCCGCTACGACGGCCCCTTCGGCAAGAGCGACCGGGCCTTCGCGGTCGGCGCGCTGGCGCTCGCGATCGGGCTGTGGCCGGTCGCGGGGCAGGCGCTGCGCCCGTTCCTGGCGATCGGCGTCGCGCTCCTGGCCCTGACCTGCTGGAACCGCGCGCGCGGCGCGATCGCCACCGCGGCGGCGCGGGGCTGAGGCGGGCGGCGGCCGTGCTCGAAGCGTTCGCGGGGCTGAGCCCGATCTGGCGCGTGACCGTCGCCGTGCTCGCCGTGCTGGTCGTCGCCAGCGCGGCCGTGGCGGCGCTGCGGCGCCGCGTCGCTCCGACACTGGCGACCGAGCTGGTGACGCGGACCGCGTCGTGGTGGGTCATGGCGGCGGTCTTCATCGGCGCGATCCTGCTGCACCGCTGGGCCGCGCTGGTGCTGCTGGCCTTCGCCAGCTTCTGGGCGCTGAAAGAGTATCTGACGCTGCTCCCGACGCGCCCGGCCGACCACCGCGCGCTGGCCTGGGCCTTCCTGGCGGTCCCAGTCCAATACCTGTGGATCGGTGCCGGCTGGTACGGGATGGCGATCATCTTCATCCCGGTCTACATGTTCCTGCTGCTGCCGCTGCGAATGGTCCTGGCCGGCGACACGCACGGCTTCGTCGCCTCGGCGACGCAGCTGCAGTGGGGCCTGATGGCGTTCGTCTTCGGGCTCTCGCACCTGGGGATGCTGCTGGTCCTGCCGGTCGCCGGCCCGCCGGGCGTGGACGGGCGCACGCTGCTGCTCTTCCTGGTGATCACGGTCGAGCTGAGCGACGTGCTGCAGTTCTGCTGGGGCAAGCTGCTCGGCCGGCACAAGGTGATCCCGTCGGTCAGCCCCAACAAGACCTGGGAGGGGCTCGTGGGCGGCGTCCTGTCGGCGGCGCTGATCGCGGTCGCGCTGCGCTTCCTGACGCCGTTTTCGCCGGCCGAGGCGTTCGGGATCGCGCTCCTGGCGTGCCTGGCTGGCTACTTTGGCGGCGCCGTGATGAGCGCCGTCAAGCGCGACTTCGGGGTGAAGGACTTCGGCTACCTGATCCCCGGGCACGGCGGGATGCTCGACCGGCTCGACTCGCTCTGCTACGCCGCGCCGGTCTTCTTCCACTGCGTGCGCTACTTCTTCGGTGCGCCGTGAGTGGCGCGGCCCAGCGCCTGTTCTTCGCGCTCGGCGTGAAGCCGTTCCTGGTTCTCTTCATCGGGCTCAGGGTGCGCGGCCGCGAGCACCTGCCGGCCGACGATCCGTTCATCCTGGTCGCCAACCACAGCAGCCACCTGGACACCGCCTCGCTGCTGGCGCTCTTCCCGCCCGCGCGGCTGCGCTCGATCCGCCCGGTCGCCGCGGCCGACTACTTCGAGCGCACGCGCTTTCGCGCCTGGGCCAGCCGCACCTTCTTCAATATCCTGCCGATCGCCCGCGGCCGGCTGACCCCCGAGACCAACCCGCTGCCGAAGATGCTGGCGGCGCTCGAGGCCGGGGAGTCGCTGATCGTCTTCCCGGAGGGGACGCGCGGCGGCGGGGACGAGGTCGGGCATTTCAAGTCCGGGATCGCGCACCTGGTCGAGCGCGCGCCGGACGTGCCGGTCGTCCCGGCCTACCTGCGCAACATGGGCCGCGCGCTGCCGAAGGGGGAGTGGCTCCCGGTCCCGCTCTTCTGCGAGGTGCGGATCGGGCCGGCGCTGCACCCGGCGGGCACGCGCGACGAGATCGTCGCCGCGATCGAAGAGGCGGTGCGGGAACTGGCGGGCGGGGAGGGGGCGGAGCGGGCAAGGCAGGACTGATCGAGTCACCGCCGCCTCAGTCCTCCCCTGCGCCCAGCTGCCGCAGGTCCCGCGCCCGTCGCGCGACCAGTCGCGCGGTCGAGCTGAGGCCGTCCTCGCTGGCCAGTCGCTCGAGCGTGCGCGCCTCGCGCTGCCACTCGAACAGTTCCGCGCGCGCGTCGCCCGGCAGGTCCGCCCACGCGGGCGAGTCGAGGATCCGGCCGGAGGGATCGCGCTCGCGGAACGCGGTCGCCGCGGCCTCGATCAGGAGCTCGCGGTCGCGGTCGCTCATCGCCAGATCTCCTCGAGGCGGTAGCCCGCCCGCTCCAGGCACTCGCGCACCAGGCGGCGCGCGCGCGTCACGTTCTGGAGGAAGGTGTTGAGCGACATCCCGAGCGACTCGGCCAGCACGCGGTCGGGACTGTCGCCGGCGCTCTTCAGGCGGCCTTGGAGGGCGCGCCGCGGCTGGCCCGGGAGACTCCCGAGACAGAGGAGGATCGCCGCGCGGAGCGACGGATCGGGCGGCGGAGCCGGCGGGGAGGAGGTCTCCTGCGGGTCGCCGCGGGGCAGCCCGTCGCCCGTGTCGACCGGGGGCCCGCCCTCTTTATCGAGCGGCGTTTCGCGCCGCCGCCGCCGGGATTCGCTGATCGCGAGATTCCGTGCCAGGCGCTGGACGAAGCGCAGCGACGCGTCGTCGCCCTGCAGCACGAGCGTCGGCGCGAGCACCCACATCCGCGACAGCGCCTCCTGCACGATCGCCTCGACGTCGACGGTCCGCGCAAAGGAGCGCAGGTTGCGCCACAGCAGCGGCTCAGCGTACGCGAGCCAGGCGCGGAACCCGTCGTGGGATCCGCGCCTGGTCTCGTTCCATGCGGCGTCGGCAGCGTTCACGCGTGTCGCCCGTCGGGCCTCCGTCTGCTACGGCAGCTGCTTCACGCTGAGGAAGATCGCGCGCCCGCCTGCTTCCATCGTGACGTGGAAGAAGCCGTGGGCCAGGAAGGCCTCCCAGCCGGCAGCCCGCAGCGCGAGCTGCACGGTGAGGGCGGCAGCGTACCTCTCGCGATAGGTCGACCGCTCCTCCACGACGGTGGCCTCGAGGACCGGTCCCGCGTGCGATTTCGCCGTGGCCCGGGTGCCACCAGGCGGCAGCTCCATCGCGTCGATCGGGATCTCGAACTCGAGCAGCAGGACGTCGCCGAGCAGCTGCAGGACCCGCGCCTCGGCGATGGCGGGGCGGCGGGCCAGCTCCCGGCGCATCCGCTCGAGGGCTTCCGCCTCGCGCTGCCGCCTGCTGGCCAGCTCCTGCTCGTGCCGCGCGCGTTCCCCCTGCTCCCGCTGCTGTCGCTCGATCTCGGCCTCGCGCAGCGCCTCGAACTGGTCGCCCGGTTCCCGGTCGCTGAGCCAGTGGTCGCGATACAGCCGTTCGATCGTGTCGCGGGTGGGGGGTGCAACGCCGCAGGCGAGCGACGGGCTGGCGTCCGGGAGGAGCGAGGACGGCTGTGCAAAGAACACCTCCAGCGCCGCCACGCCGCTCGCGAACACCGCCCCGACGAACCCCACCCCCTCCGCCGACACGTCCTCGGGCAACTCGACCGCCAGCTTCACGCGGCGGCGCGGCGTGCGCGGGTCGACCGCGGGCTCCTCGGAGACGGCCACCAGGCTGGTGCGGCTCGAGACGATGCGGTGGCGCAGGGCCACGTGCTCGATCTGCGCGTCGACGGCGCTGGCCGGGCCGCGGGACGCCGCCCGCCCGGCCTCGAGGTCCTCGATCACCTCGCGACCGAAGAGCGCCCCGGCCGGGAGGCCGGCGATCGCGCCGACGGCCCTCTCCGCGAGCTCTGCGCTCCAACTCCACGGCGCGCTCTCCCCGGCCAGCGTGCCGCGCACCTCCAGCGTCCCACCGCCCGGCCGCAGCTCGACGGCCAGTGTCAGCGGTCGCCCGGCGAAGACGTCCGCGGGCCGCTCCGGCGCGACCGCCACCAGTGCGCTGCCGCCGACGGTCACGCCGACCAGCACCGGCGCCTCGGTCGCCGCGCGCAGCCGCGCCGCCGCCGCCGCGGGATCGTCCGCCAGCGGGATCAGGATCTCCTGGCCGCGGCCCGCTCGCGCCAGCCCGCGCGTCAGCGTGCGGTTCGGTGCCGAGCCGACGCCGACCAGGTGGATTCGCGAGGACGCGGGCAGCGTCGTGAGCGCTTCGCCGACCACCTCGGCCTCGAAGCCGATCTCGCCGTCGGTGACCAGCACGACCTGCCGCTGCTCGTGCTCGCGCAGCGGCTCGAGCGCGCGCCTCAGGGCGCTCAGCATCTCGGTCGCGCCGCCCGCCTCCAGCTGCTTCACGGCGGCCACCGCGGCCGCGAGCGCCTCGGGCGTCGCCGCGACGACGCTTCCCGTCAGCGACCTCGGGCTGTTCGAGAAGGCGATCAGCTCGAACTGGTCGCTCGGCGCGAGCCCGCGCAGCAGTGCGAGCACCACGGCCCGCGCGTGCTCGATCGGGCGGCCGGACATCGAGCCGCTGGCGTCGATCAGGACGGTCAGCGAGCGCGGCAGGACCGCGCGCGGCGCCGACGGCGGCGTCAGCGTCAGGAGCGCGTAGCG
>CAYZDB010000184.1:0-6228 GCA_964476985.1 uncultured Acidobacteriota bacterium
CACCAGGTCGGTGGCCCGGGCCAGGGCGCGCAGCCGGCGGGACAGCTGCGCCAGCACGCGGTCGCCCACCGCGTGGCCGTAGGTGTCGTTGACCTGCTTGAAGCCGTCGAGGTCCGCGGCCACGACCGAGAGCGGGGTCTCGTACCGCTCGGCCCGCGCGAACTCCTCGGCCAGCCGCGAGGAGAGCGCGCGGCGGTTGGCGAGCGCGGTCAGCTCGTCGGTGCCGGACAGGGCCAGCAGCCGCTCGTTGGCCGCGCGCAGCTCGCCGTGCGCGCGCTCGAGCCGCAGGTAGAGCTCGCGCTTGCGCAGGTTGGCCCGGACGCGGGCGTCCAGGTCCCCGGCGTGGAACGGCTTGGCGATGAAGTCGTCGGCCCCGGCCCGGAAGGCCGCCGCCTGGGCCGCGCGGGAGGAGCGGCCCGAGACGACCACGATCGGCACCGACGCCAGCGCCGGCTCGGCGCGCAGGTCGGGCAGCACGTCGATCCCGTCGCGCCCGGCCAGCGCTAGGTCGAGCAGGATCACGTCCGGGGCCTCGTCCATCGCGAAGGCCAGGCCGCGCTCGCCGTCCTGGGCGTGCACGACCTCGAACCCCGCCGTGCGGCCGAGCCGCGCGACGGCCGTGGCGACGCTGTCGTCGCCGTCGATGACCAGCACCCGACGCCGGACGTCCGGTCGCAGCGCGCGCAGGCGGGTCGACATCCCGTCAGTCCTGCATCCGGCGGATGTAGGTCGGGATCTCGTAGTCGGTGAGGTCCGACGCGCGGTCCAGGTGCGGCAGCATCGCGTCGTCGGCGAAGGCCGGGAAGTCCTCGAGGCTCGTCACGCGCTGGGGAGCGACCAGCGGCGCCGGGATCGGGTCGAGGTCCAGCACCGACTCGGCCGGCGCCATCGACGGCGTCGCCAGCTCCTGCATCACGCGCGAGGGCTCGGACCGCTCCGGCCGGGCGGCCATCACCTGGTCGAAGCCGGTCGCGATCACGGTGACCTTGACCCGCCCGCGCATCTCCGGCCGCGAGACGTAGCCGAACAGGATCGTGGCGTCGGGGTCGCAGGCGTCGTGGATGATCTGCGCCGCCTCGTTGACCTCGTGCAGCGCCAGGTCGTCGCCGCCGGTGATGTTGAAGATCACGCCCTGCGCGCCCTGGATCGAGGTGTCCTCGAGCAGCGGCGAGCTGATCGCCTGCTGCGCCGCCGCCACCGCGCGGTGCTCGCCCTCGGCGATCCCGGTCCCCATCAGGGCCATCCCCATCCCCTTCATCACGGTGCGCACGTCCGCGAAGTCGCGGTTGATGTCGCCCGGGACGAGGATCAGGTCGCTGATCCCCTGGACCGCCTGGCGCAGCACGTCGTCGGCCATCATGAAAGCGTTCTGCATCGAGGTGTCGCGGGCCACCGTGGCCAGCAGCTTCTCGTTGGGGATCGCGATCACGGTGTCGACCGACTTCTTCAGCTCGAGCAGGCCCAGCTCGGCCTGGTCGCGCCGCCGCCGCCCCTCGAACCCGAACGGCTTGGTCACGACCGCCACCACCAGCGCGCCCAGCTCGGCCGCCAGCCCGGCGATGATCGGCGAGGCGCCGGTCCCGGTCCCGCCGCCCATGCCGGCGGTGACGAAGACCATGTCGGCGCCGACCAGCGCGTCGAGCAGCCGCTCGGTGTCCTCGAGCGCGGCGTCGCGCCCGATCTCGGGCCGCGCCCCGGCGCCCAGGCCCCGGGTCAGCTCTCCGCCGATCTGGATCCGGCGCGCCGCGCGCGACAGCTCGAGCGCCTGCATGTCGGTGTTGACCGCGATGAACTCGACGCCCGAGACCCCGGCGCCGATCATCCGGTTGATCGCGTTGTTCCCGCCGCCGCCGACGCCGACGACCTTGATCACCGCACCCAGCGGCGTGGTCCGGCCGTCCGGCCCCCCGAAGGGCAGCCGCCCGGCTTCCTCGAGATCGTCGAGCGTGAACTTCGGCCGCGACCCCGTGCTCTCGTTCCTGGTTTCCATCTCTATCGCCTCCCGTCGATCCATCGGGCTCAGAACATCTGTCCGAACCACTGCGAAGCCCGTCCCACGCTCTCCCTGATCCGGTGGAAGGGGTTGCGCCCCACCGTCTCGGCGGCCCGCTGCCGCCGTCCCACGCGCATCTCCCACTCGAGCAGCCCCACCGGCCCGGCGAAGCTCGGGGCGTCGATCTCGCCCGCGCGCGAGACCACGGCGGACGGCACGCCGACCCGCACCGGCATCCCCAGCACTTCCTCCGCGACCTCGACGATCCCGTCGAGGTTGGCGGTCCCGCCCACCAGCACCGCTCCCGCGCGGGCCCGGTGGTGCAGCTTGAAGCGGTCCATGATCTGGCGCGAGAGCTCGAAGATCTCCATCACCCGCGGCGCCACGACCTGCGTCAGGAGCGAGCAGGCAACCAGCCGCGGCGCGCCGCCGCCGACCGTCGCGACCTCCAGCACCAGGTCGTCGTCGACCCCCGCCACCGCGCGGGCCTGCGTGCGCTTGAGCATCTCGGCCTCGGGCACCGGGGTGCGCAGGCCGATCGAGATGTCGTTGGTGATCAGGTCGCCGGCCACCGGGTAGGAGCCGGTGAACCAGAGCGCCCCGCGCTCGAACAGCGCCAGGTCGGTCGTCCCCGCGCCGCAGTCGATCAGGAACACGCCGTTGTCGCGCTCCTCGCGCGTCAGCACCGCCTCGCTCGACGCCAGCAGCGGGTAGACGATCGACTCGACGTGGTCGATGTGCGCCGCGTTGAGCGCCGTCACGACGTGCTGCGCCGTCTGCTGCGGCACGGTGACGACGTGGAAGCTCCCCTCCAGCCGCGACCCGGTCATCCCGACCGGGTCCTGGATCCCCTCCTGGCCGTCGAGCGTGAACTCCTGCGGCACGACGTGCAGGATCGACTGCCCGGGCGGGATCTGGACCGCGCGGACCATCTCGTCGACCTTGGCCAGGTCCTTGCGGGTCACGACCCGGTCGCGCGAGGCGACCGTGACCCCGCCGCGCGAGGTGAAGGACCGGGCCTGCGCCGCCGGGACCGAGGCGATGACCGAGCTGACGGTCGCGCCGGCCTCCGATTCCGCCTGGTCGATCGCGCCCCGGATCGAGGCCACCAGCGCCTCGAGGTTGACGATCACCCCCTTGCGGATCCCGTCGGTGCGGCGCGAGCCGATCCCGATCACCTCGAGCGACTCCGGCCCGGTGATCTCGGCGATGACACAGCAGCACCGGTGGGTGCCCAGGTCGATGGCGGTCAGCAGGTTGTTGGTCTTGGGCATCTCTCACCTCACTCCGTCAGGGCGGTCCGGCGCGCGGCGGGCGCCGGGTTGGGTTCGGGGGGAAGGGCGTCGGCAACGGCTTCAGGGGGAACCGTCTCCGGGGGGGGCTCGAGCGCGACCAGCGTCAGCCGGTTGGGGAAGCGCAGGTCGACCGGTCGCCCGGTCGCGAGGTCCGTCACCCGCGCGCGCCAGGCGAAGAACTGCTGCAGGTTGCGGCCGGGCTCGTCGCGGTCGAGCCAGAGCGCGGGCGTCTCGTCGGCGAGCGTCAGCACGACCCGGTCGGGCTCGGAGAGGTCGAAGGTCGCCGGCGTGACGGCGAGCACCGCGGGCGCGGCCTGGCGCAGCGCGGCCAGCGCGCGCAGCGCGGCGCGGTCGCGCGCGAGGACCTGCGCCGCCCCGAGCATCGTCTCGAGGCCGGTCGCCTCGGGCAGGTGCTCGTCCCCGGCCTGCGGGCGCCCGGCCGGGAAGACGGCGCCCGAGGCGTCGAGCATCGCGGGGGCGCCCCCCAGCGTCGTCCGCAGCACCGGCTCGCGCTCGACCACGCGGATCTGCAGCAGGTCGGGCATGTGGCGCGCGACCGCGGCGGCGCGGACCCCCGCGACCTGCTCGACCTGCGCGCGCAGCGCGTCGAGATCGAGCAGCAGGATCGGCTGGCCCATCGTCTCGGCCACGGCGCGCTTGACCCGGTCGGGGCTCAGCCGCGCGGTCCCCAGCACGTCGATCCGGTGGACCGAGACGACCGGCGCGGTCAGGAGCGCGCGCAACCCGACCCACAGCCCGGCCGTCGCGAGCAGCGCCCCGGCCGCCGCGGCCGGCCAGATCCAGCGCGGCCGCCGGGCCACCTTCCGGCGCTTCGGCTTGCGCTGGCGGCGGATGAAGGAAAGGGCCTCGTTCACGGCTCGTCCCTCCAGATCTCGACCTCGATCCGCGGCGCCTGGCCCGTCGCCTGCGCCAGCGCGGTGCGGATCTCCTCGAGCAGCCCCAGCACGTCGGCCGCGCTGGCCTGCCCGCGATTCACGATGAAGTTCCCGTGCAGCGTGGAGACCTCGGCGTCGCCGCGCCGCCGCCCCTTGAGCCCGAGCCGCTCGACCAGCGCGCCGACCGACTGGTCGGCGTAGTTGGCGAACACGCAGCCGGCCGAGGGGAGCTGGATCGGCTGGGTCGCGCGCCGGCGGTCGCGGAAGGCGGACATCCGGGCGCGAATCTCGTCCGGCTCGCCCGGCACGAGGCGCAGCCGCGCGCCGAGCACGAACAGCTTCTCGCGCGAGGCGAAGCTCTCGCGGTAGGCGAAGTCGGCCGGCCCCAGCGCCCGCTCGATCACGCGGCCGTCGTCGCCGGCGACCAGCGCCAGCTCCGTCACCTCGGAGAACGACGAGCGGTTGGCTCCGGCGTTCATCCGGACCGCGCCGCCCAGCTGGGCCGGGATCCCCTCGGCGAACTCCAGCCCGGACAGGCCCTGCGCCGCGGCCCAGCGGGCCAGCCCGGGCACCGGCACGCCGGCCCAGGCCTCGACCCGCGCCCCGGGCAGCAGCTCGGGGTCGCGGCGCAGCTCGTTGGTGCAGATCACCGCGGCCCGCACGCCGGCGTCGACGGCGACCACGTTGCTGCCCCAGCCCAGGATCCGGAGCGGCAGCGGGCCGCGCCGCAGCTCGGCCCAGAGGCGAGCCGCGGACTCGGGCGTCCCGGGCAGGAAGAACCACTGCGCGGGCCCGCCGACGCGCATCGTGGTGTGGCGCGCGAGCGGCTCCTCGGCCAGCGCGCGCACCCCCGCGCGCTCCGCCGCCGCCTCGTAGAACCCGCGCTCCGCCGCGACCATCGTCCCCTCGCTCATCCGCGCGCCGCGCCCGGGGCGCCCAGCGCTCGGAGGATCTCCTCGTGCACCCGGCCCACGCTGCCCGCGCCCAGCGTCAGCAGCACGTCGCCCGGCTGCAGCGTCTCGAGCGTCGCCTTCACGGCCTCGGGCAGCGGCCCGCCCCAGCGCGCGCCGCGGTGGCCGTGCTCGGCGATCGCCGCCGCCAGCCGCTCGGCGTCGATCCCCTCGCGCGGCGGCTCGCCCGCGGCGTAGACGTCGGCCACGACCAGCTGGTCGGCGTCGTAGAAGCTGCGCGCGAACTCGTCGAACAGCGCCTCCAGCCGGCTGTAGCGGTGCGGCTGGAACAGCACGACGACCCGCCGCTCGGCGACCGCCTCGCGCAGCGCGGCGAGCGTCGCGCGGATCTCGGTCGGGTGGTGGCCGTAGTCGTCGACCACCAGCACGCCGCCGGCCTCGCCGCGGCGCGACATCCGCCGGTCCGCGCCGGGGAACCCCTCCAGCGCCGCCGCCGCGACCGGCAGCGCCAGCCCCAGCTCCCACGCCACCGCCAGCGCCGCCAGCGCGTTCTGCACCTGGTGCCGGCCCGGGGTCGCGAGCAGCGTCGTGATCGGCGCGTCGCCGCCGTGGCGGAAGGTGAAGCGCACCCCGAACCCCTGCGGCACGATCTCCAGCGCGCGGAAGTCGGCCTGGGCGGTCAGCCCGTAGGTCACGACGCGGCGGTCGAGCCGCGGCAGGATCGCCTGCACGCCGGCGTCGTCGAGGCAGGCCACGACCGCGCCGTGGAACGGGACGCGCTTGAGGAAGCGCACGAAGGCGTCGTGCAGCGTCTCCATGTCGCCGTGGTGGTCGAGGTGCTCGCGGTCGATCCCGGTCACGACGGCCCAGGTCGGGAAGAGCCGCAGGAACGAGCCGTCGCTCTCGTCGGCCTCGGCGACCAGCAGGCTGCCGCTCCCGAGCTTCGCCGAGCTGCCGAACATCTCGAGCTTCCCGCCGATCACGACCGTCGGGTCGAGCCCGCAGCGCGACATCACCTGGGCGATCATCGCGGTCGTCGAGGTCTTGCCGTGCGAGCCGGCGACCGCGACCGCGTACTTCATCCGCATCAGCTCGCCCAGCATCTCGGCCCGCGGGATGACCGGCACGCGCAG
>CAYZDB010000185.1:0-6175 GCA_964476985.1 uncultured Acidobacteriota bacterium
CACTGCAGCGTGTCGTCGCCGCGCCCGTACACCAGGTCACCGAGCGCCTCCTCGAGCCGCGCGATCGCCCGCTCGAGCGAGCGCGCGGCCTCGGCCTCGGTCTCGGCCCGGGACGTGACCAGGACCTCGACCTCGCTGCGCTGCGAGACGAAGCTGACCGACAGGCGCGGCCCGGTCTCGACCGCGTTCGCGACCCGCTGGTCGACCTCGGCCTCGGTCAGCCCGACGACGTGCAGCGTCTCGCTGCGCCGCGCCAGGGCCCCGACCAGCGCGCGCCGCAGCTCGGGCAGCAGCTTGCGCTCGAACATCGTCTCGAACTCGCGCGGCACGCCCGGCAGCGCGATCAGCGTCGCCCCGGCGTGCCGCAGCACGAACCCGGGGGCCGTGCCGACGGGGTTCGGGACCAGCTCGCTCCCCTCGGGCCGCAGCGCGAGCCGCGCGACCTCGGGCGGCACTTCGAGCCCGCGCTCGCGAAAGCGGCTCTCGATCGACGCCTGGACCGCCTCGTCGAGCACCAGCGGGCGGCGCACCGCCGCCGCGATCCCCTGGCGAGCGACGTCGTCGTGCGTCGGACCGAGGCCGCCGGAGAGCACGATCAGCTCGGCGCCGCCGGCCAGCGCCGCGGCCACCGCGGCCTCGATCGCCTCGACCCGGTCGGGAACGAGCGACCGGGCGCGGATCTCGCAACCGAGAGCCTCGAGCCAGGGGACGATCGCCGGGCCGTTGGTCTCCGGCCGGCGGGCGGACACGAGTTCGTCGCCGATCGCGATCAGGCTGGCCTGTGGCACCCTCATCCTTCGGCCTCCCCGGGAACCGGCTGGCCCGGCCCGCGCATCGGCAGCCCCTCGGGCATGAAGATCCCGCCCGAGACGATCACCTTGATCCCCTCCTCGACCGTCAGCGCCAGGGGGATCGTGTCCTCCTCGGGGACGAGCAGGAAGAAGCCCGAGGTCGGGTTGGGGGTGGTCGGCAGGAAGACCGGCAGGACGCGGCGCGCCGGCCGGCCGGTCTCGAAGCTGCGGGTGTTGCTCACGAACGCGATCGTAAAGATCCCCGGCCGCGGGTACTCGATCAGCACGCAGCGCCGGAAGGTCGAGGCGCCGCCCACCCGCAGCGCATCGGAGATCTGGCGCGTAGCGCGGTAGACGGTCCCGAAGAATGGCACCCGGGAGATCCACTGCTCGCCGGCCTCCAGCAGCTGCGGCCGGATGACGTGCGTTCCGAACAGGCCGACGAGGTAGAGCACGACCAGCGTCAGGAACAGCGCCACGAGCCGGGTCAGCCAGATGCCGAGCTGGGTCTGCTCCCCCGGCCCCTCGACCAGCCCGCGCAGCTCGTCCGCGGCGAGACGGTCGATCAGCTTCATCATGAACAGGAAGAACCAGACCGAGACGCCGAGCGGGAGCAGGAAGAAGAACCCCGCGAGCAGCTGCCGTCTCAGGTGCGTCGCCGCGCCCATGCCGCGCCCTCAGTCCCCGCGCGGAACCGGCGGCCCGGCGGCGAGCTGCGGGTAGAGCCGCATGAACTCGCGGACGTACCCGACGGCGGAGGCGATCGTGAGCAGCATCGCGATCCAGAGCACGCCGATCCCCAGCCAGTCGAACCCCGAGAGCCGGTGGAGCGTGTCGGTCAGGATCAGCAGCACGATCGCCACGACCTGCGCGACGGTCTTGGCCTTGCCCCAGGCCGACGCCGCCAGCACGAAGCCGCGGGTCGCGAGGATCGAGCGCAGGCCGGACACGAGGAACTCGCGCCCGATGATGATCACGACGATCCAGGCCGGGGCGAGCTTCATCTCGACCAGCGAGACGAAGGCGGCCGAGATCAGCAGCTTGTCGGCGATCGGGTCGAGCAGGGTTCCGAGCGTCGTGACCTCGTTGCGGCGGCGGGCCAGCCAGCCGTCGAGGACGTCGGTCAGCGTCGCGATCAGGAAGATCAGCACACCGAGCAGCTCGCGCGCCGGGGGGCCCTCTTCGCCGAAGAACCGGACCTTCGTCCAGTGCGACGGCGGAGCCAGCAGCACCACGACGAGGAGCGGCACGAAGAGGATCCGCAAGAGCGTGAGGCTGGTCGGCAGATTCATGGGCCCGCGAGTCCGGAGACCGGCACCGCGCGCCCATATCCGCCGGGTCCCGATTGCCGGGCCCGTGCGGGGGGCCGGCGCGTCGCCGGGCCGGGCGGAACCTACCACGCCCCCTTCCCGGGGGTCAACAAATGGCGCGGGCGGCCGATGAGTCCTGCGGACAAGGGCGGAGCGGGGTCCGGCCGGGCGGCCCCGTTGGCTGGCGCTGCGTCCGCGGCGCCGCTAGTCTCTCTGCGCTCGTCGCGTCGATCCTGGGTCGGCGGACGCGGCACGGGATCCCGGGGAGGCACGGACGTCGATGATGATGACTCTGAGTGGGCGCAGGATCGTGATCGCTCTGGCCCTGACGCTGCCGGCCGGGCCGCTGTTCGCCGCCGAGCCCGACCTCAAGCCGGTGCAGAAGCGCATCGCTTCCGACACCAAGCAGGACCGCGTCACCGGCGTGCGGGAGCTGATGCGCCTCAAGCCCTCCGCCGCCGCCGCGCGCCCGCTGCTCGAGGAACTCGTCAACGATCCGGAGCCGGAGGTTCGGGCCGAGACCGTCTGGGCAGTCGAGGAGATCCTGGGAGACAAGGGAACCGACCTGCTCGAGAAGCTCTACAACGACGACTCGACCGTCGTGCGCGACGGGGCGATCCGGGCGGCCTGCAAGATGTGGGACAAGCCGCGCCCGAAGGAGCTCTGCCGCGCCGCGTCGCAGGACCCCGACTTCGGCGCGCGGGTCGAGGTGATCCAGACGCTGCGCGAGAACTTCCCCAAGGATACCGACGCGCAGGCGCTGTTCCGCAAGGCGCTCAAGGACCCGTCGGAGAGCGTGGTCCGCTCGGCGGTGCTGGCCTGCCAGGCCGCGCGCGACCCGCAGGCGGTCCCGGAGCTGGCGCGCATCGCGCGCACGATGGGCGACCTGGCCGCGGAGCCCGCGGCGGCCGAGGCGCTGGCCACGATCGGCACGCCGGAAGCCGTGCGCGAGCTGATGCAGATCGTGCCGAAGCCGAGCAAGGAGGCGCTGAAGGCCAACAAGGGGCGCCCCTCCGACAACGTCCGCGCCGGCGCGGCACGCGCCCTCGCGCGCATCAAGAACCCCGAATCGCTGCCCGTGCTGCGCGCCGCGATGTCCGACCCCGCGCTGGCGGTCCGGATCGGCGCGGCCCAGGGGCTGGTCGACATGAAGGACGAGCAGTCGGTCCCGTTGTTCGTCAAGCAGCTCTCCGATCCCGACCCGCGCCTGCGCCGCACCGCGCTGCGCGCGCTCGACAAGCTCGCCAAGCCGGACCAGAAGGTCGGCGACACCACGGTGGCCGACGCCGTCCGCGGCGTGCTGAAGAACGACAAGGACTCGGCGGTCCGCGCGACCGCGGTCCCGGTGCTGGCCGACCTGCTCAAGGAGCGGGCGGTGCCCGACCTGATGGCTCTCTCCAGCGACCTCGACGCCGCCGTCCGGCTCGAGGCGGCGGGGGCGCTGGCGGGAATCGGCAAGCCGGCGGCCGACGCGCTGGTCGCCTACGCCTCCGACACCGACCCGAACGTGCGGGCGATGGCGATCGAGGGGATCGGACAGGTCGGCGGCCCGAAGCAGGTCCCGGTCCTGGTGAAGGCGGCCGAGGACACCTCGACCAGGGGGGCCAAGCAGGTCCGGATCGCGGCCGCGAACGCGCTCGGGAACATCGGCGGCCCCGAGGCGACGGCGGCGTTCACCAAGCTGGCCAAGGACGCCGACCCCGGCGTGCGCCAGGCCACGGCCGTGGCGCTGGGCCGGGTCGGCGGGCCGAAGGCGAAGGAGCTGCTCGAGGGGCTGCTGAAGGACGAGGTCGCGTTCGTGAGGACCTCGGCCCGCAAGTCGCTCGACGCGCTCAACGCGAAGCGGTAAGGGCGGCTCTCCGGGGCGGCCCGCTGCCGCGGGCTTCCCCGTTCGGGCCGCCACGGAGGGCGGCCCCTACCGGGCGTAGCCCAGGCTCTTGAGCCGCTCGATCGTCTCGGGGTCGAGTTCCTCGGTCGTCGTCCCGAGGTCGTTCCGGATCGTCGCGCCGTCGCGCGCGTGGGCCTCGTGCAGCGCGCGCAGCCGGGCGAGGTCGGCGGGCCGCGCGGCGGACAGGTCGTTCCGCTCGGCGGGATCGCGCGACAGGTCGAACAGCCGCTCGACCGTCCCCCCCGGCGTCTCGCGCCGGAGGTACTTGAGCGGGCCGTCCCAGACCGCCGCGACCGGGTGGCTTGCGAGCCCGATCGTCTGGGCAAAGGCCGGCCGCGAGGCGCCCGTCTCCCAGGCGGCCCGCAGGCTCGTCCCCTGCCCCAGCCGGTCCCCGAGCCCCGCCAGGTCGAGCACCGTGGCCGGGACGTCGATCAGCGAGACGGTGGCCGTGACCGAGCGCCCGGCCGGCACGCGGCCCGGGGCGCGGATCACCAGCGGCACGCGCGAGACCTCCTCGTACAGCGAGTTGATGTGGTCGAACTCGCCGCGCTCGAAGATCTCCTCGCCGTGGTCGGAGAGCACGACGACGATCGTCTGCTCCGCCAGCCCCTTCCGCTCGATCCAGCCCAGGATCCGCTCGACGAGCGAGTCGGACCAGGCGACCTGGCCGTCGTACAGGTCGCGGAACGCGCCGACGTCGACCGGCGCCGGGCGGAACACTTCCGCCCGGAAGCGCAGGTACTCCTCCATCGGGACCAGCGCATCGGGCCACGCGAGGCCCCCCGAATCGGGGTCGGCCCAGCGCAGGCGGAACTCGCGCGGCGCGTGGTAGGGCTGGTGCGGGGTGTAGGTGTGGACGAAGAGGAACCACGGCCCGGCCTCGCCGTGGGCCTCGAGCTCGGCCTCGGTGGCGGCCCAGGTGCGCCAGTAGTTCCCGAGCATGTCGGCGCGGTAGACGTCGAACCCCTGGCCGAATCCGAAGCGCCCGGCCAGCCAGCCGTTCTCGGTGACGCCGACGGTGCGGTACCCGGCCTCCTGCAGCGCCTCGGTCAGCATCACCTCGCGCCCCGAGCTGCGGACCTCGACGACCCGGTCGGCCCACATGAAGCCGCGCGTCGCCTCCAGGTCGGGCAGCACCCCGTGCGCCGCCGGCGTGAGCCCCGAGAAGATCGAGAAGTGGGACGGCAGGGTCCAGCTCGAGCTGGCCTCGGCACGCGCGAAGGAGACCCCTTCGCTGGCCAGCCGGTCGAGCGTCGGCGAGGTGGCGCGGCCGCTGCCGAGGTGTCCGACGCGGTCGGCGCGCAGCGTGTCGAGCGAGATCAGCAGCACGTTCGGCCGCGGGTCGGCGGAGCGGGGCTTGCCGCTGCCGGTCGCGCGCGGTTCGGAGAAGGCCGCTCCGCGCGGCGGTCCGATCCCGCGCCAGCCGGCGAGCCAGGCGGTCGGGCGAACCTCGAACAGAACGTCGGCTTCGGCCCCCGCCGCGCCCGGCGGGATCGCGAGCCGGTGCGGGATCCAGCGCTCGCCCCCCGGCCCGCTCTCGTGGACGGCGTCGAGCAGCGTGGTGCCGGCTCCCGGCCCGCTCTCGATCCGCGCCACGAACCGCGCCATCCCCTCGGCCGGCGTGCGGCAGGCGACCTCGAACGGCACGCCGGCCGCGAAGCGGCGGCGGAAGGCCGTCCCCTCGGCGACCGGGCGGGACTCGATCTTCGTCGTGCGATCGACCCCCGGGCCCGGGTCCTTCGGCTCCTTCAGCGCCCCGGCCCGCGCCAGCTGCGTGCGGTAGATCCGCCCGAACGCCCCCTTCGCGATCGCCAGGTCGTCGGCCAGCCCGAGCTGCTCGGCGGTGGCCATCCACTGGTAGTGAGCTGCGAGGTGCGAGGGGCTGGCGCCGCAGGCCCGGCGGAACAGGTCGAGCGCCGTCTCCGGCTGCCCCTTCCAGCGGTAGTAGAGGCCCAGGTGGTAGAGCGCCGGCGCGTAGTCCTGGCCCGCGCCGCGGGCCGCCGCGAGCGAGCGTTCGAGCAGCGGGCGCGCCGCTTCGGGGCGGCCGGCCAGCAGCTCGGAATAGCCGCGCAGGTTGAGGATCCACGGCTCCTCGCGGTCGAACGGCGCGAGCGCCCGCAGCTCGTCGTCGTGGCGCCCCATCCGGCCGAGCAGCTTCGCGTACTCGATCGCGATCTCTTCCTGGC
>CAYZDB010000186.1:0-6164 GCA_964476985.1 uncultured Acidobacteriota bacterium
AGGTCGGCCGCCGCGAAGTCGCGCGCGTCGTGGCCGCCACAGGCCAGCCGCACGCCGGCCGCGCCGAGCGCCACGGTCTCGCGATCGAGCTGCTCGACCGGCAGCGCGTCGGTCGCCGTCACGCGGTCGCCGCGGGCGAGCAGGAAGCGCGCCGCGGCCCGGCCCGAGCGGCCCAGCCCCACGACCAGCGCGTGCTTCGCCTCGCCCATCGCCCGCTCCTAGCGCAGCTTCAGCGTCGCCAGCGTCGAGAGCGCCAGCAGGATGCCGAGGATCCAGAACCGGATCACCACCTTGCTCTCGTGCCAGCCGCCCAGCTCGAAGTGGTGGTGCAGCGGCGCCATGCGGAAGATCCGCTTGCCGCCGCGGTAGCGGTACGAGCCGACCTGCAGGATCACCGACGCCGCCTCGGCGACGAAGATCCCGCCGGCCAGCACCAGCAGCAGTTCCTGCTTGGTGATCACCGCCAGCGTGCCGATCGCCCCGCCGAGCCCCATCGAGCCGACGTCGCCCATGAAGATCTCGGCCGGGTGCGAGTTGAACCAGAGGAAGCCCAGCGCGGCGCCGACGCCCGAGAGCGCGAAGACCGACAGCTCGCCGGCCCCGGCCACCGCGGGGGTGCCCAGGTAGCGCGCGATCACGACGTTGCCCGCGGCGTAGGCCAGGATCGCGAAGGTCCCGATCACGATCCCGGTCAGGCCGATCGCCAGCCCGTCCAGCCCGTCGGTCAGGTTGACCGCGTTGGCCGCGCCGACCAGCACCAGCACCGTGAACGGCACGAAGAGCCAGCCCAGCTCCGGCCCGCCGGCCTTGTAGAACGGCACCGTCAAGACGGTCGAGAAGCCCGCCCACCAGAGCGCGGCCCCGATCGCCGCCGCCAGCGCGATCTGCGCCAGGAGCTTGCCGCGCGCCGAGAGGCCCTTGCTGTTCCGGCGCTTCAGCTTCAGCGCGTCGTCCCACAGGCCGATCATCCCGAAGCCCAGCGTGGCCACGACCGCGACCCAGACGTAGCCGTTCGAGAGGTCCGACCAGAGCAGCGTGGGGACGACGATCGCGGTGATGATCAGCAGGCCCCCCATCGTCGGGGTCCCCTGCTTGGCGAGGTGGCTCTGCGGCCCGTCGTCGCGCACCTGCTGGCCGTACTGCCGGTTGCGCAGCCAGCGGATCATCGCCGGGCCGACCAGGAACGACAGCAGGATCGCCGTCACCCCCGCGACCGCGGAGCGGAAGGTGATGTAGCGGAAGACGTTGAGCGGCGAGAAGACCTCGTGCAGCGGGAAGAGGAGGTGGTACAGCATCAGCGGGCCCCCTCGGGCGCCAGCTCCGGGAACTGGTCGAGCACGGCCGGCAGCGCGCGCTCGAGGCCGACCCCGCGCGAGGCCTTGGCCAGCACCAGGTCGCCCGGCTGCAGCAGCCCGGCCAGCGCGTCGGCCGCGGCTGGGACGTCGGCCACCGCGAGCGCGCCGCGCAGGCCGGCCGCGCGCGCCCCGGCGGCCGCGTCCTCGGCCCACTGCCCGACCGTCACCAGCAGCTCGATCCCGGCGCGCGCCGCCGCCTCGCCGACCTCGCGGTGGAAGTCGGGGGAGCGCTCGCCCAGCTCGTACATGTCGCCCAGCACGGCGACCCGGCGCCCGTCCCAGGGCGAGGCCGCCAGCGCCGCCAGCATCGCCTTCGCCGCCGACGGGTTCGAGTTGTAGGTGTCGTCGACCAGCACGAGCCCGTGCGCCAGGCGGCGCACCCGGCCGCGCCCCGGCTGGGGCGCGACCGCGGCCAGCCGCGGCGCGGACTCGGCCAGCGGCACCCCCAGCGCGCGCGCGGCGCCCAGCGCGGCGAGCGCGTTCAGCACCGCGTGGTCGCCCCACAGCGCCAGCCGCACCGGCACCCCGTCGACCGTGAACCGCGTTCCCTCGACCAGGCTGCCCGCGACCCCGGCCGGCCGCAGGTCGGCCTCCCCCGCGAGGTCGAAGGTGACCAGCGCGCGCCCGCTGCGCTGCGCGATCTCGAGCAGGAAGGGGGAACTGCGGTGGACCACCCCGGTCCCCGACGGGGCGGTCTCGAACACGACCTGGGCCTTCTCCTCCGCCAGCTCGCGCTGTCCCGCGAAGAAGCCGATGTGGGCGGTCCCGACGTTGGTCACGACGCCGACGTCCGGCCGCGCGATCCGCGCCAGCGGGGCCAGCTCGCCGGGGTGGTTGATCCCGATCTCCAGCACCGCGGCGTCGGCCTCCTCGGGGAGCCGCAGCAGCGACAGCGGGAGGCCCCACTGGTTGTTCAGGTTCCCGGTCGAGCCGGCGACGCGGTGGCGCGCGCCGAGCGCCGCCACGGCCAGCGCGCGGGTCGTCGTCTTGCCGGCCGAGCCGGTGACGGCGACCACCGCCAGCGCGCGCCGCGCGCGCTCGTCGGCCGCCAGCCGGCCCAGCGCCGCGGTCGTGTCGTCGACGCGGACCACCGTCGCGCCCGGCGCGGCGACCTCGCGCGCGGCGACGATCACGGCTGCCCCCGCGGCGGCCGCGGCCGCGGCGTAGTCGTGCCCGTCGTGGCGCTCGCCGAGGATCGCGAAGAACGCGTCCCCGGCCGCGATGCTCCGCGAGTCGATCGAGACGCCGCGCGCGGTCGAACCCGGGTCGCCCGAGACGACGGCCCCGCCCACGGCGGCGGCGATCCCGGCCGCGGAGCGGGCGATCACCGGCGCGCCCCCGCCGCGGCGATCGCGCTGCGCAGCACCTCGCGGTCGTCGAACGGGGTGAACACCCCGGCGGTCTCCTGGGTCGTCTCGTGCCCCTTGCCGGCCACGAGGACGGCGTCCTCCGGCCGCGCCAGCGCCACCGCCTGCTCGATCGCGGCCTTCCGGCCGGCGACGCGGCGGGCGGCGGCGGGGGTCCCGGCGAGCCCGGCCAGGATTGCGGCCGCGATCGCCTCGGGATCCTCGCCGCGCGGGTTGTCGTCGGTGACCAGCACGACGTCGGCCAGGCGGCCGGCGATCCGGCCCATCGGCCCGCGCTTGGCCGCGTCGCGCTCGCCGCCGCAACCAAAGACGGCGATCACGCGGCCGGGCGTCACGCGGCGCAGCAGTGCCAGCACCCGTTCCAGCGCCTCGGGCGTGTGCGCGAAGTCGACGACCGCGGCGAAGGGCTGGCCGGCATCGACCCGCTCGAAGCGGCCCGGGACGTCCGGCACCGCCGCCGCGCCTGCGACGGCGGCCGCCGGATCGGCGCCGAGCGCGACCGCGGCGGCGACGGCGGCGGCGATGTTCCGCGCGTCCCACGCGCCGCAGCGCGGCGTCGCGACCTCGCCCGCGAAGCCCGGCCCCTCGAGCCGGAAGGTCGCGCCGCCCAGCGCCGGGCGGTGCTGCGAGACGCGCCAGTCCGCCCCGTCGACCTCGCCGAAGCGGATGCAGCGCGCGGCGCGCGACGCGGCCCGGAACTCGCCGGCGAACGGGTCGTCCGCCGGGAGGACCGCGGCGGCCGTCGCGTCGAGCGCCTCGAACAGGCGGCGCTTCGCGGCGCGGTAGGCCTCGTGCGTCCCGTGCAGGTCGAGGTGGTCGTGCCCGATGTTGGTCAGCACCGCGGCCGCGAAGCGCATCCCGGTCACGCGGTCGGCGACCAGCGCCGCGCTCGAAACCTCGAGCGCCGCGGCGCGCGCCCCGGCCCGCTCCGCGTCGGCCAGGAAGCTGAAGAGCTGCGGTGCCTCGGGCGTGGTCAGCGTCGGCCCGCTCGCCAGCGCGCCGAAGCGCTGGCCGAGCGTCCCCCCGATCGCGGTCGGGATCCCGGCCCGGTCGAGCGCGCCGGCGAGGAAGTGGGCAGTCGAGGTCTTGCCATTGGTGCCGGTCACGCCGATCACGGCGATCCGCTCGTCGGGAGCACCGAAGAGCCGCTTCGCCAGCCCGGCCAGCGCGGCTCGCGGGGATTCGGCCGCGATCCACGCGACGTGCGGCGGCAGGTCGGCGGGGCGAGGGCCGGTCCCCAGCACCGCGACCGCGCCGCGCGCCACCGCGTCGCCCGCGAAGCGCACGCCGTCGGTCCGCGCGCCGGGCAGCGCGGCGAAGAGCGAGCCCGGCCCCGCGAGTCGCGAGTCGATGGCGATCGACTGGACGAGCCCGTCGTCCGGTCCCGAGACCGCGAGCCCGGGCACGCCGCGCACGAGTTCCGCGACCGTCACCGGCTCTCCACGGGCTTCGGGGCCGCTTTCGGCGCCGTCTTCGCGGCCGAATTCGCCGCCGGCTTCGGCGCCGGCTTCGCGGCCGAACTCGCCGCCGGCTTCGGCGCCGGCTTCGCGGCCGAACTCGCCGCCGGCTTCGGCGCCGTCTTCGCGGCCGATTTCGCTGCCGATTTCGCCGTCGGCTTCGCGGCCGCCCGCGGTGCCGGCCTGGCAGCCGTCCCGGCCGCTGCGCGCGCAGGCGGCGGCAGGGTCAGCGCGGCCGGGGCGATCGTGGCGGCCGTGGCGCCCGGAAGCGGCGGCTCCTGCTCCTCCTCCGGTTCCTCGGTCGGCGCGTTCTCCGCGAGCAGTTCCTCGGCCTCGTCTGCCAGCTTCTGCTTCACCTCGAGCAGCTTCGGATCGTCGGGACGGTCGGGCGGCACCCGCAGCAGGCGCAGCGTCTCGCCCATCACCCGGGCGAAGACCGGCGCCGCGACCACGCCCCCGGTCCGGCCCACGAGGTGCGGCTCGTCGAGGCTGATCACGACCACCGCCGCGGGCGCGGTCGCGGGCGCGAAGCCGACGAACGAGGCGATGTTCTTTCCCTTGTCGAAGTGGCCGTTGGTCAGCTTCTCCGCGGTGCCGGTCTTGCCCGCGACCGTGTAGCCGGGGATCGCGGCGCGGTGGCCGGTGGCGCGCTCCTCCTCGACCACCCGGCGCATCCAGCGGGTGATCGTCGCCGCCGCCTCGCGCGACAGCACGGTCTCCGGCGCGGTCCCGACGTACGGCTGCCAGCTGCCGGGCCCGCCGAAGGCCCGCGCGACCCGCGGCCGGACCCGCACGCCGCCGTTGGCGATCGTGCCGACCGCGGAGGCGAGCTGCAGCGGCGTCACCGACAGCGAGTGGCCGAAGGCGATCGAGTCCTTGTCGGCGTTGCTCCACCGCGAGGCCGCGCGCAGCACTCCCGGCGACTCCAGCGGCAGGTCGATGCCGCTCTTCTGGCCGAAGCCCAGGCCGGCCAGCGTGCGGTACAGCTCCCCGGAGGAGAGGCGGCGCGAGAACTTGACGATCCCGATGTTGCTCGAGACCTGGATCACCTCGGGCAGGGTCAGCGTGCCGTGCTTGGCGACGTCGCAGAGCGTCCGGCTCTTGCTGAGGTGCCAGCGGCCCATCTCGCAGTAGACCGACTCGGTGCCGCGGACCGACCCGCTCTCGACCAGCGCGGCGGCGGTGAACGGCTTCATCACCGAGCCCGGCTCGAACGGCAGCTCGATCAGCCGGTTGCGGTGCCGGTCGAGCGGGAAGCTGCCGTAGTCGTTCGGGTCGTAGTCCGGGACGACGGCCATCGCCAGGACCTCGCCGGTGCGGGGGTCGAGCACGACCCCCTGCGCGGCCTTCGCCCCGTTGACCTCGACCGCCTCGGCCAGCGCCGCCTCGAGCACGGCCTGGATCCGGACGTCGATCGTCAGCATCAGGGCCAGGCCCTCGTCGGCGTCGGGACCGGCCCCGGCGACGTCGACGCGGTTGCGCCGCGCGTCCATCGTGAGCGAGACGCTCGTCCCGGCCGTGCGCAGCATCCGGTCGTAGTAGCGCTCGACCCCCTCCGCGCGCTCGCCGTCCAGCGAGATGTAGCCCAGCACGTGCGCGGCGCGCATGCCCAGCGGGTAGGAGCGCTCGTAGCCCGGCTCCCACCAGATCGCGTCCTTCGGGACGAGCCCCTTGTCGATCAGGCGCTGGACCGCGGCGCGGGTCGCGCCGTCGCAGTCGCGCCGCACGATGACCCAGCGCGCGCCGGCGCGCTCCGTCAGCCGGCCGCGCTCGGCGCCGGCCGCGGCCTCGATCGCGCCGAGGATGTTCGGGTTGACCTTCCGCGGCTCGACCGCGAGCACCTCGACCGGGACGCTGGTGGCCAGCAGCTGCTCGTCGCGGTCGTAGATGTTGCCGCGCGGCCCCGGGATCTCGACGACGTCCTGGAGCTGCCCCTTGGCCCGCGCCAGGAGCAGGTCGTGCCGCACGACCTGCAGCTCGACCAG
>CAYZDB010000187.1:0-6135 GCA_964476985.1 uncultured Acidobacteriota bacterium
ATCGCGGGGGTCAGGGAGCTCCGGGGCCGGCGGGCCTCGAAGACCAGCTCGTCCAAGTTGCCGATCGCGAGTCCCAGATCGTCAGAGGCACGGCGAAGGCGACGGACCACCCAGTCGTCCAGTTCATCCCGGCGATTCCTGCGCGTCATGGTGCCTCCTGGCGGCGGGCCGTGGCGGTTCGGCGGCCCGGTTCCTGGACGACATGAGGGCTCTCCGGGCCCAGAACATCAAGGCCGATCGGCGCTGCTGACGGCCTGTAAGCCTTTGATTCATCGCGAGTTGCGGGAGCCCGTTGAGATTCTCCGAGCGCCCGGCGGTAGGCCTGCGCCAGGAGGCCTGCCAGGTCGCGCAGGGCCCGACTGGTGTCCGTCATCGCGGGCGTCCGTCGCCCGGGTCGTCGGGGTGGTCGGCGGGGCTCGGGCGATCCACCGGCGGATGACACCGCGCGCAGATCTGCCGACCGTCGGCGTGGTTCCAGAACGAGGTCTCGCGGCAGGCGCGGCAGGCCGGAGGCGGGTCCGGTCCCAGCGCGACGGCTTCCAGCACGGTGCACCCGAACGCGGCCTTGATCCTAGAGATCAACTGAAGCTCCGGGTCGGCCAGGCCGTCGAGGGCCGCGATCTGCTGAAGCTCAGCCGCCGTCCAGATCCGGCCGCGCCCGACGCCCGCTTCCAGCAGGACCTGCACGTCGCCAGCGCCCGCTACGAACCAGATCGTCTCGTCCCACCAGGGGACCTGAACCTCGATCGCCCGGCCCTCGACGGCGAACCGGGAGAGATGGAGATCGAGGAGCCGTAATTCGTCGGTGAGGAGCCGGAGGAGCCGCGGCTTCGATTCGGCAATCCGGTCGAGCACCTCCGGCGAGAGGACACCCGCCGGAGCGTCGAGACGGAGCCGGTCCTCGACGATCGCGAAGCGGACGCCGATTGCTCGAAGGTCGTGAAGCAGGCGTCGCGTGCTCACAGGTCCACGACCTCGCGCAGGGCGTCCTCAGGACCCCGGGGAATTGCGTCGATTGCGTCAATTCCGTTGAAACCGTTGTGCCCTGGGGACTTAGCCGCCGTCGCAATGTCGACGGAACGCGGTCGCCCGACGCAATCCGCCACCGCCGGATCCGATGCGTCGGGGAATGCGTCGGCAGTAAGTCGTTGACCAGCAAGGCCCTCGACGCAATCGACGCATCCGACGCAATCCTCCGACCGTCTGAAGGAGAGCCGACGCTGGTCCGACCGATCGCGCTCCATGACGATCCCCCCCGCCGCCAGATTCGGGACGATCTCGTTCAGCCGGCGCGAGAGGACCTGGGGGTTCCTTGGCCAGGAGCGGGCCCTGGTGTCGACCCGATATCGCGGAGCCAGTTCGTCGAGCCGGGTCAGGAGCTCGCTGGCGGTTCCGCTCCAGGTCGCGGTGCCTTCCATGAGCGCCGCGACCATAGCGGCGACCGGATGAGCGACGAGGACCTCTTGGTTTCGCCGGGTCGCGTTGGCGGCGTAGGCGTCCAGGAATTCGCGATCGAGTCGACCGAGGGCGCGCGCGATCGCACAACCCCAGCGGGCGAAGTCCGCCATCCGCGGCGACTCGGCGAGCTGAACGGATTCGAAAACCGCGAGAGCGCGGCTCAGAGCGGTGAGCGCCGCGCCGACGAGCCCGGGGCGAGCTCGTTCGAAAGCAAGCCAGAACTCCTCTTCGGCCCGTCGGCGCGTGGGCGCGATGGCATCGAGTCCGATGAGCAGCGAGCGGTCGAGCAGATCGGGCTTGTGTGCTGCGATGTTGATGCCGTTGAGTCCACAGCAGCGACGGAAGGAGAGGATGACGTCCTCGTCATCCGTGTAGAGCCGACGCTTGGAGAAGCCCTCGCCGGTGACGGCGCGGCAGAACGCGTCGCTGACCCAGTCGGGCAGGATCGCGAGGTTGTCGTAGAGGGCGAGCCAATGATGATCGAGCTGCTGAACAAGCTCGTGGAGGTCCCGAGGCAGGGTCAACGTCTCGGTCACGGAGGGATCAACGAGCCGCCGGAGGATCCTGAAGAAGGTCGTCTTGGCCGCTCCCTGAGGTCCGTGGAGCACGGGAATCGGGTGCGGGATCTCGGGCACGAGCGCGCAGGCCAGGTAGACCTGGACCAGGAGCTGCGTGCCGGGATCGGCGACGTTGATGAAGTCGAGGAGATCGCCAAGGCTGTAGCCGCGCGTCGGTTCGACCTGCGGCCGCTGGTGAGCATGCCGGCGGAACAAGACGGGCGGGTCGGTCACGATCGCCCAGCCCGACGGATCGACACGCACGGCCCGCCAGGCCGGGTCGCTCAGGTCATACCAGATCGCGCCCTCGTGCCAGGCGATACGGTTGTGCAAGGTCCGGGTTGGGCCTTCGAACTGCGCCTGCGCCTCGAGGATCGTCATTGCCGCGGCGAGGGCCTCCGAACCGGGAGCGATCCCCTCCGCGGTCCAGAACCGGCGAGCCAGCCAGCGCCGCGAACTCCCACTCCGGAGGGGCCACACCTCGCGGTGTCCGGCGATCGGAACGGCGATCCATCCGTCCTGACGAGCATCGTGAAAGAGGTCGATTCCCGAGCCGAGCGCGAGCGCCGCGAGTCGCGATGCCTGCGAGCTACTGCCGGCCGCGGTTGGCGCCTCGATCTTCGCCGTGTTCTCGACGACGCCCGGATCGCGCGCGGGTTTGTCGACCTCAGAGCGGCCCCGCGCCTGCACGATCAAGGCCTGCAGGGCCTCCGCACCTTCGGAGGCCACGTAGTCTGACAAGTCCTTGGCGTCCTTCGACCCGGGCAGGGGGAGCCGGATCGACGTCGCGGCCGGGCACGCCGGAGCGAGTTCCCGGAGGGCCGTGGCCGCGCCACGGACTCCTGGCGGGTCGGCGTCGTAGATCACCACGACGTCCCGCCCGGCGAGCCGGGCTGCCCAGCCCTGCCTGAAGGTCCCAGCTCCGCCCGTGCCTGTGGCCACGGGGTATCCAAGGTCGTAGGCCCGCAGCGCGTCCCATTCCCCCTCGGCGAGCACTACAGGCCCTGCCCGATCGAGTCCGGCGACAATCAGTTCGGGCTTCCCGCCACCGGCGAAGCGCCAGCGGTTGTTCCGCGTTGCTTGGTGGTACCGGTAGACGTGGTACCCGCCGGACGAGAGCGGAAAGGCGATCGCGGGCTCGCGCCGGGAAGGACTCGACTCGGGGGCGACGATGCCCTCCGTCACGGAGAAGGCGGCCCAGGTCTCGGGTCGATAGCCTTTGCCGTACTGGGCGCGGAAGTGCTCCTGTGTCGCCGCCGAGATCGGCGCCCCCGCACAGAAGGTCAGCCGAGAGGGCGTTCGCGTGGGGGAAACTCCAGCCGACACGCCCAGGAGCCGTGCCAGGTCCCGAGCGCCGCCACCCTCCTGGCAGACATCGCAGTAGAAGGTGTTCTTCACCGGGTTGATCCGGCAGGAGGGATGAAGGTCTCCCTCTCGGTGACGATTCGGGTGAGGGCAGCGAATCAGGACTTCCCCGCCGGAGCCCCTCGTCGGTTCACGCCCGGCCTGCCGAGCCAGGTCGAGGATCGAGGGGTTCACGAGCGCCGGCGCTCCGGAGTGGCGGCCTGCGTGGCAGCCCGCCGCTGATCGAGCCACTCGTCCAGCGCCGTAACGTCGTATCCGACGGTCCTGGCCCCGAGCCGAATCCAAGCGGGGCCCTTCCCGACGAGTCTCAGTTTCTCCAGCGTCGACGCCGACAGCCCGACGTAGCGAGCGGCATCAGGGGTCCGGAGCATGCGAGGGCGATCCATGAGGTCCTCCGAAGGCGCCTAGGTGCTGCGGCGCTCTCGGGGTCATGGATACCGGTGGCGACACCGGAAAAAAATGGGTGCACTCAATCTGGCGTATCGATACGCCGCCGCCCTTTTCTTCCCGGCTGCCTCCAGTCCGAGGGGGCGACGGCCTGCCAGGCCCGATCGAAGGCGCGCCGGGAAGCGCCTGGAACGGCGGCCTTGGCCTCCTTCCAGAGCGCATCGCGCGTCACCGGCGAGGATGGCGGCTTCGTCCTGGCTGCGACGAACCGCCGCAGGTCCTTCTCCATCCGAGCCGTTGCCGCAGCCGGTAGTTCGGGCAGAGGACGCACCTCGATCCCGTCGATCGTGAAGCCCTGGCCCTTCGCCGCAGACCGATCGAACTGCGGCTCCAGGAAACTCCAGGCGTCCGGTGGGATGTCGATTCGCGGAGAGTTGAGTGGCTGGCGCGAGTCTCGCCCCGAAGCGACGAGCTCCCCGGATCTCAGGCGGGCGATGAGTTCGCGCCGCTCCTTTTCGTTGAGCGATCGATACTCGAAAACTTGCCGGCCATCTTCGGTCTCTAGCTTGTCGATCGACCAGACCCGTGGGCCAGACGCACCGAGTCGGTACAGCTCATCGATGCGCTCCCACGTCAGCGCGTCACCGAACGCCCGTGCCGCGGTCGCCAGAGGAACACCCACAGGGGCCGATGCTCGACGGGACTTGTCAAGGGCCTTGGCCACGGAATCCACCGCCTTGGAGGTCCATGACAGGGTAACTCAAGAGGCGGCATGGATACGAGCGTGTTTCCATCCCCGGTCGCAGTGGGTGGAAACGGCGGAGTACTTACAGCAAACGGGCCGTAGACTGAGTGCCGACCGCTAGACGAAGGCGTCCCCGATGCCCTCCTCCGTGAAGCGACCGTGCCCCGTCCCAGGCTGCCCCGAACTGGTGCCGTCGGGCCGCTGCCCGCGTCACGCGGCCGAACAGCGGGCACGCGATGCGGCGCGACCGTCGCGGAACGGCTGGCACCGCTGGGCGGCGTATCCCAAGGCGTGGCGGTCGATCCGCGCGGCCTACATCGCCGCGCATCCGCTCTGCGAGATCTGCGGCGCGCCCGCGCAGCACGTCGATCACCGCGACGGCGACACGTCGCACGGTGAGCCCTCCAACCTCGCAGCGCTTTGCCGGTCGTGTCATTCACGCAAGACGGCGCGCGAGAACGGCGGCTTCGGGAATCCCCGACGTCGGGGGAACCGATGCTAAGGGTTCGCATTTTTTCACAGGCTTTCACCAGCTACGCGCGCCGACGCCGACGCGCGCGGCCGCAGGTTTCGGGGTAGGGGGGGGTGGATGAGCCATCCGCTTGAAATCCAAGAGGTTGAGACGTCCGCCCTGGCTCAGAAGGCCGCCCCCTACAACCCTCGGAGGATGTCGGACCACGACCTCCAGGCGCTCCGGCGGTCGCTGAGGTTCTTCGGCATGGTCGAGCCGATCGTCGTCAACCGCCGCTCCGACCGGATCGTCGGGGGCCACCAGCGGGTCCGGGCCGCCCAGGCGGAGGGGATCGTCTCGCTGCCCGTCGTCTACGTCGACCTCGACGAGCCGTCGGAGAAGCAGCTCAACCTGGCTTTGAACCGGATCCACGGCGAGTGGGACCCGGAAGCGCTCGAAGCCGTCCTCCGCGACCTCCAGCAGGTCGGGGCGGACCTCGACCTGGTGGGGTTTACGACCGAGGAGCTGGACGAGCTCCTCCGCGGGTCCGACCTCCCGCGGGACGGCCTGACCGACCCGGACGCCGTCCCGGAACCGCCCGACGAGCCGCAGACCCAGCGCGGGGACCTGATCGTGCTTGGCGAGCACCGCCTGCTCTGTGGTGACAGCGGCAACCCGGACGACCTGGCCAAGCTCCTCGACGGCGCGCGCATCCAGCTGGTGAACACGGATCCACCGTACAACGTCCGGGTCGAGCCGCGCTCGAACAACGCGATCGCCGCGGGCCTCAGCACCAAGGGGAACGTCCCGCGACCGGAAGCGCAGAAGTCCATGCACCACCAGGGGCTGGACCTGGCGCGATTCCCGGAGAAGGCGCGGCGGACGACGACGAAGATGCGGGCGAAGGACCGGCCGCTCGAGAACGACTTCATGAGCGACGAGGCCTTCGGAGTCATGCTCGATGCCTGGTTCCGGAGCGCCGCCGCGGCGCTCGAGCCGGGCCGGTCGTTCTACGCCTGGGGCGGCTACTCGAACGTCAGGAACTACCCGGCGGCGCTCGAGCGCAACGGGCTCTACTTCAGCCAGGCGATCATCTGGCACAAGCAGTGGCCCGTCTTGACCCGCAAGGACTTCATGGGCGATCACGAGTGGTGCTTCTACGGCTGGAAGGA
>CAYZDB010000188.1:0-6037 GCA_964476985.1 uncultured Acidobacteriota bacterium
CGGCGGGCGGCGTTCCGGCCGGCCGCAGGCCCGGGTCGCTCTTCCCGGCGAACGCCACACCCGCCCCGGCCACCGCGGCCGCCGCGGCGCCGCGCAGGAAATCGCGTCGCGTCAGGTTCCGGTCCCCGTCGGCCATGAAGCCTCCCGAGCGCCCCGTCAGCGGGCGCGTGCCTGCACTGCATCCAGCGCGGCGACCGCCGTCTCGCGCGACGGCGCGTCGAGCGCCACGGCGAGCAGCGGGCCGATCGCCCGCGCCGCCGTCCAGCGGCCGTTCTCCAGGCGCAGCGCCCCGTCGGCCCCGGCCTCCGCCAGGAACGCGGCGCGGAAGCGGGAGAGCGCGGCAGACGCAGCCTCCCCGCCCGCGGGGTCCGGGTAGGAAACCAGCAGCAGCCGGTACGGCTCGCCGGCGCCGACGCCCGCGTCCGGCCCGTCCGCGCGGTACGCCGCGACGATCCCGAGGACCCCCGGCCCGAACCCGAACAGGTCCCTGTCCGCCACGAAGTAGTGGCGGTTGAGCAGCGCGTGGTTCGTGACGAGGTGAACGCGACTGCGGTCGAGCCCCGGCTCCGGCAGCCGCGCCGCGATCGCCGGCGGCCCACCGCCGTCCGGCAGCGCCGCGGCGATCCGGCGGCCCAGCGCCACGACCGCTTCGGGTACGCCGGGCCCCTCGCCGACCGCGATCACCGAGACGAAGTGCCGCCCCTTCCAGAAGGCGAGCGCGCCGCCGTCCTGCTCCGACTCGGCGCCGATTCCCGCCGGCTGCCCGGAGCGCACGTCGTGGTGGAACGCGCCGTAGGCGCCCGCACCGCTCCCCATGTCGAAGACGTCGGCGATGATCTCGGGTTGCCCGTCCCGCGCATAACGCACGGCCCGCGCGCCGACGACGCCCAGCGCCAGGTAAACCTCGGCCGCGCCGTCGATGTACTGGTGCAGCGTCGCCGCGGTGTAGGACTCTTCCGGTGCCGCCGGCGTCCAGCCGTCGACCTCCGCCGGGAAGAGCGCCTCCGGACCGGCGCAGCCGGTCATCGCCACGAGCAGGATCATCGTCCGGGCCACCGCCGACGAGGGCATCGGACAGGATCGTCCTCCCGCGCGCGGCGGGGATCAAGCCCCCCGGGCCGGGTTCGCGCCGCCCGACGCCGCACGGGGCGCGGCGCATGGCCCGCTGCGGGGATCTGGAGTAGCCTCGGCTCGCCCGCTCGACGGAAAGGAGGCGCCGTGAGAACGCTCGCCACGCTGCTGGTCATCGCCCTCGCCGCATCCGCGCCCGCGGCCGCGGGCGAGGTCTTCGGGAAGATCACCGCCGACGGCAACCCGGTCGGAGAGGGAACCACCGTCGCCGGGAAGTGCGCCGCCAAGTCCTACCCCGCCGTCCCCACCGACAAGTCCGGCTCGTACCACATCGTCCTGGACGAGGCGGGGAAGTGCGCGCTGACCGTGACCCACAAGGGGCAGTCGGCGGAGGTGGCGATCGTCTCCTACGACGACGCGGTGCAGGTCGACCTGGTGCTCGAAGTGAAGGACGGCAAGCTGACCGCGCGTCGCAAGTAGGCGCTGGAGGGCCGCGCCCGTGACGGAGCCCGTCAAGAAGAAGGACTTCTGGGACAAGATCGCGATCCTGCTGCACCCGGTCGGCGGGCTGCTGACCGCGCTCGCCGTCGCCTTCGTCGGCGTGCAGGGGTCCCAGTTCCTCGAGCGGCGCCAGTCCCTCGACACCAACGCCCGCCTCTACTCCGAGCTGATGAGCCGGCGCGAGGAGGCCGAGTCGAGCCTGCGCAAGGACATGCTGGTCTCGATCATCGCGCAGTACCTGCGGCCGGGCACCGGCGACCTCGACGACAAGGTCCTCAACCTCGAGCTGCTGGCCTACAACTTCCACGACTCGCTCGACCTGCGCCCGCTGTTCTTCGACCTGCAGCGCAAGCTCAGGACCGCGAAGGACCCGGAGCGCACCGAGCTGCTGCAGCGGATCCAGGGGGTCGCGCGTGAGATCACCGCCAAGCAGCTCTTCGCGCTGGAGGGGCACGGCCGCAGCTTCCGCCGCACGGTCGACCTGGAGGCCCTGGCCGCGGCGCGCGCCGGGATCGAGCTGGAGGGCGAGCGGCTGGCGATCGGCGACACGAACTGCCAGGTCAACCTGCGCGTCCTGTCGGCCGACCTCGCGCAGCAGCAGCTCCGCGTCCGGCTCGAGGTCCCCGCGCCGCCCGACCGCGCCGACCTGGCCGACACCCGCGCCACCTTCGACGTCAGCTACTTCGACTTCCCGATGATCGACAACACGCGCCTGGCCAACGGCCTGCGCTGCGCCGTGACGCTGTCGAACTTCTCGGAGGCCGGGGCCGACCTGGCGACCGTCTGCTTCCCCGGCGAGTACGCCAGCCTCAAGGACCGGCCGTACTACGACGAGGTGATCCAGAAGCTGCGCGAGGCGGCATCGGAGGACGGGGAGGCCGGGCTGCTCACTCCGCCTGCAGGCGGTAGCCCACCCCCGGCTCGGTGAGCAGGTAGCGCGGCCGCGCCGGCTCCGGCTCGAGCTTGTGCCGAAGCCCATGCATGTGAACGCGCAGGTGGTGCGTGTTGTCCTGGTAGGCCTGGCCCCAGACCTCCTTGAGGATCTGCCGGTGCGTCAGAACGCGTCCGGCATTGCGCGCGAGCAGCGCCAGCAGCTTGAACTCCGTCGGCGTCAGGTGGACCTCGCGCCCGCTCTCGAAGACCTGGTGGCGGGCCACGTCGACGCGCAGCGCGCCGAGCTCGTGGACCGGTTCATCGTGGCCCTGTGCCGACTGCGCCGCGCGCCGGCGCGCGGCGCGCAGGCGCGCCAGCAGCTCGGGCAGGGAGAAGGGCTTCGTGAGGTAGTCGTCGGCTCCGGCGTCGAGCGCGGCGACCTTGTCGGCCTCCTGCCCGCGCGCGGAGATCACGATCAGCGGCACCTGCGACCACTCGCGCAGCCGCCGCGTGACCTCCAGCCCGTCGAGATCGGGGAGACCCAGGTCCAGCAGCACGGCCTCGACCGTCCGCGCGGCGGCCAGCGCGAGCCCCTCGCGCGCGGTCGCCGCCTCGACCAGTGAGTAGCCGTGCGCGCCGAGCGAAGCCCGCAGGAAGCGGCGGATCTGCGGATCGTCCTCGATCAGCAAGATGGTCGGAAGCGGCGCAGTCATGGGCCCGTGCTCCCCGCGGCGTCGGCTTCCAGGGGAAGCCGGATCCGGAATTCCGCGCCCCCGCTGGCGCGGTTCGCGGCGGAAATCGATCCCCCGTGGGCTTCGATGATCCCGCGGCAGATCGCGAGCCCCAGCCCGGAGCCGCGGGTCTCCTGGCTCGCCGCGCCGCGCCGGAACCGCTCGAAGATGGCGCGCTCCTCGCCGGGTGCCAGCCCCGGCCCACGATCGGCCACGGCCAGCTCGAGCGCCGTCGCGTCGGCCCGCGCCGTGATCTCGATGGGGGTCCCCGGCGGCGTGTAGCGCAGGGCGTTGTCGACCAGGTTGATCAGCACCTGCTCCAGCAGGACGCCGTCGACGGCGACCAGCGGGAGGTCCGCGGGCAGGTCGAGCTGCAGCGGCCGCCCGTCGAGGCGCCGCCCCAGCCGGTGCACGGCCGCTCCGACGATCTCCTCGAGCGACTGCCACTCGCGCCGCGGCGCCAGCGAGTCGGTCGCCAGGCGGGTCATGTCGAGCAAGTTGCCGACCAGCCGGCCCATGCGCTCGGCCTCGTCGTAGATCATCTCGGTCAGCTCGCGGCGCGCCTCCGGTTCGAGCGCCGGGTCCGGCTCGAGCAGCGTGCTGGCGGCCCCCGTGATCGAGGCCAGCGGGGTGCGCAGGTCGTGCGAGACGGAGCTGAGCAGGGCGCTCTGCAGCCGCTCGGCTTCGGCGCGCAGCCGGGCCCGCTCGGCCTCCGCTGCGAGCCGCTCGCGCTCGAGCGCCAAGGCAAGCTGGTTGCCGAAGGCCTCGAGCAGGTGCACCTGGTCGGGCCGCAGCGGTCGGCGGTCGGCGGGCGCGAACAGCGCCAGCACACCGGCGACCCCGCGCGCCGTGGCGAGGGGGAGGTGGAGTGCGGCGGCGCCCGGCAGCGTGTCGGTGCCCCAGCCCGCGCGCTGGGCGTGCTGGAAGGTCCAGGTCGCGACCGCCTGCTCGTCCTCCGACGCGAGCCCCGGCTCGAGCATCCCTTCGGGCAGCGCGAGCCGGCCGCTCCCGTCCGGCAGGAAGATCGCGACCGGGCGCTCGAACAGCGCCCCGATCCGCCGCGTCGCCACCGCGGCCAGGGCCGGCGCAGGGCCGGTGGCGGCCAGCTCCCGGCTGAGCGAGTAGAGCGCCACCGCTTCCTGCTCGTGGCGTCGCGCGGCCAGCACCTGGTCCCGGATCCTCGCGGTGAGCGTCCCGATCAGGAGCCCGATCACCAGCATCACCGCGAAGGTGACGACGAACTCGGAGTCTGCGACCGCGAAGGTGAGAAAGGGCGGGACGTGGAAGAAGTCGAACGCGGCGACCCCGAGCACCGACGCCAGCGCCGCCGGCCCGCGCCCCCAGCGTGCGGCCACCGCCGCGACGCCGAGCAGGTAGAGCATCGCGATGCTCGAGTGCGGCAGGAACGGCGCCGCGAAGTGGGCGGCCAGCGTCGTGAGCGCCACCGCGATCGCCGCCCCACCGTAGCGGTGCCAGCCGATTGGTGTCCCGGCCGGCGCCGCCGGGGCCACCGGCCCGCTGGGCGCCGGCTCCGCGCTCGCGGACACGACGCTGACGTCGATCTCCCCGCTGCGCCGCACCAGCTCGTCGACGAACGACCCGAGCAGCCGGTCGCGCCACCAGAAGCGGCCGGGCTTGCCGACCAGGATCCGGGTCGCGTTGCGCCGCCGTGCGTAGGCCAGGAGTTCCTCGACCGGGTCGTGCCCGTCCAGCCGGACCGTCTCGCCACCGAGGCTCTCGGCCAGGCGCAGGGCGTTCGGGGCGTACTCGCGGTCCGCCGGAGGAAGCGCCTGTTGCCGCGGCGTGTCGACCCAGACGACGGTCCACTCGGCGCGCAGCCGCGCCGCCATGCGGCTCCCGGCGCGGACGATCTGCATGGCCGACGGGCTCGAGCTGATGCTGACGACCAGGCGCTCGGTCACCGGCCAGGTCGTCTCGCGCGCTTCCGAGCGGCGCCAGACCTGCATCTGGGCGTCGACCCGGTCGGCGGTCGTGCGCAGCGCCAGCTCGCGCAGCGCGAGCAGGTTCCCCTTGCGGAAGAACTCGTCCAGCGCGCGGCCGGCGGTCTCCGGCAGGTAGACCTTGCCGTCGCGCAACCGCTGCAGCAGCTCGTCCGGCGGGAGGTCGATCAGCTCGATCTCGTCGGCCTGGCGCACGAAGGTGTCGGGGAGCGTCTCACGGACCGGAACCCCCGTGATCTGCGCGACGACGTCGCTCAGGCTCTCGAGGTGCTGCACGTTGAGTGTCGTCCAGACGTCGATTCCGGCCTGCAGCAGCTCCGCCACGTCCTGCCAGCGCCTGGCGTGGCGGCTGCCCGGGGCGTTGGTGTGGGCCAGCTCGTCGACGAGGATCAGCTCGGGACGCCGCGCGAGCGCGCCGTCGAGGTCGAACTCCGAGAGCGTGACGCCGCGGTAGGCGACCGGCCGCGGCGGGAGCCGCTCGAGGCCGTGGAGCAGCGCCTCGGTCTCGGCCCGGCCGTGCGTTTCGACCCAGCCCAGCAGTACCGGCAGCCCGAGCGCGCGACGCTCCTGCGCCCCCTGCAGCATCGCGTAGGTCTTGCCGACCCCGGCGGACATGCCGAGGAAGACCTTGAGGCGGCCTCGCGCGCCGCGCCCCTCTTCCTCGTGCACCCGCGCGAGGAGGGCATCGGGATCGGGGCGGGGGGAGTCGTTCGTCATCGGTCCGTTGCGGCCCTTCCATGCTAACGCCGCCGGCTCCGCAGCGGAGCCGAGCGGGCGTCAGTGCTCTGCTGCCGGCTTCGCCGCAGCCCGCCCATCGAGGGCGAGGTTCAGTTCCAGCACGTTCACGCGCGGCTCGCCGAGCAGGCCCAGGTCGCGCCCCCGCGTCGCCGCCGCCACCAG
>CAYZDB010000189.1:0-6015 GCA_964476985.1 uncultured Acidobacteriota bacterium
CGAGGCAGAGCGGCAGGTGCAGCCCGTAGAGCGGGAGGCAGCCGATGAAGGTCCCCAGGCCGACGGCGACGCCGTGGCGCGCGGGCGTGCCCTGCTCGACGCGCAGCTCGTAGAGCAGCTCGGGGAGCGCCTCGCGCAACCGCCGCCGGCGCAGCGGCGCGCCGTCGCCGCCGGAGGGAGCGGCCGGCGGCGGGGGGGCGGGCGCGGCGGTGGAGTTCATCGGCAACGCGTTCCTCGGCCGGGCGTCTGCGCGGCGGGATGGTACACTACGCTTCCGCCGGGGCCGGCCTGCGTCACGCGGCCCGGCCAGGAGCGCTCCCGATGTCCGATCCCACCGTCGATCTCACCGCGCTGCGCCCGCGGCTCAAGCGCCTGATCGTCACCAGCCTCAACCTCGAGGGGATGGACCCCGACACGATCGAGGACGACGCCCCGCTGTTCGGCGACGGCCTCGGGCTCGACTCGGTCGACGCGCTCGAGCTGGTCGTCGCGCTCGAGAAGGAGTTCGGCATCAAGATCCAGGCCCAGGAGATCGGGCGCGAGGCGTTCGCTTCGGTCGCGGCGCTGGCCCGCTTCATCGAGACGCGGTACGCGCCGTCGTGACCCGGACCGGCCCGCTCCGTCAGTACTTCAGCAGGTAGCGCTCCACCTCCCACGGGTGGACGACGCTGATGTACTCGTGCCAGTCGGCCAGCTTGGCCTCGACCAGGTGCCGCGCGATGTGCTCCCCCAGCGCGGCCTTCACCACCGCGTCGCGCTCGAGCGCGCGGACCGCCTCGTACAGGTCGGGCGGCAGGTTGTCGATCTTCAGCCGGCGCTTCTCGCGCTCGCCCATCCGGTAGATGTCCTCGTTGACCGGCGGCCCCGGGTCGAGCTTGCGCTCGATCCCGTCGAGCCCGGCGGCCAGCATCACCGCGAAGGCGAGGTAGGGGTTGCACGACGGGTCGGGCATCCGGACCTCGACCCGCGTGCCGGTCCCGCGCCGGTCCGGCACGCGCGCGAGCGGGCTGCGGTTGCGCTCGGACCAGGCGATGTCGGTCGGCGCCTCGTAGCCGGGGACCAGGCGCTTGTAGGAGTTGACGGTCGGGTTGGTCACCGCGCAGAAGCCCTTCGCGTGGGCCAGGATCCCGCCGATGTAGTGCATGCAGAGCGCGGACAGCCCGTGCGGCGCCGAGGGGTCGTCGAAGGCGTTCTTCCCGCGCGCGTCGAACAGCGACTGGTGGGTGTGCATGCCCGAGCCGTTGACCCCGAACAGCGGCTTGGGCATGAAGGTGGCGTAGAGGTCGTGCTTCAGCGCGATCCGCTTCACGACGTGCTTGAAGACCAGGATGTTGTCGGCGGTCTCGAGCGCCCCGGCGTACCGGAAGTCGATCTCGTGCTGGCCGGGGGCGACCTCGTGGTGCGCGGCCTCGACCTCGAACCCCATCTTCTCGAGCACGTTGACGATGTCGCGCCGCGCCTCTTCGCCCTTGTCCACCGGCGCCAGGTCGAAGTAGGCGCCCTGGTCGTGGGTCTCGGTCGTGGGCGTCCCGTCGGGCCGGCGCAGGAACAGGAAGAACTCGGCCTCGGGCCCCATCATCGGGGTGAAGCCGCGCGCCGCCGCCGCCTCGACCGCGCGCCGCAGCGCGCCGCGCGGGTCGCCCGCGAACGGCGAGCCGTCGGGCATCGCGACGTCGCAGATCATCATCGCCACGCGGTCGCCGGCGTCGGTCGGGACGATCCGCAGCGAGGCGGGGTCCGGGTGCAGGAGCATGTCGGACTCCTGGATCCGGACGAACCCCTCGACCGACGAGCCGTCGAACATCACGTCGCCGGCCAGCGCCTTGTCGAACTGCGTGTCGGGGACCTCGACGTTCTTGACGATGCCGTGGATGTCCGAGAAGACCAGCCGCAGGAAGCGGACCTTCTCGTCCTTCAGGATCGCGCGCGCCTCGCTCGCCGAACGGGCCATCGGGACCTCCTCGCCGGGCCGCCCTCGCCCGCGGGACGGGTCCAGCAGATCACAGCGCGTCGAGCAGTTCCAGCACCTGCCGCGGCCCGGCGAGGCTGTCGAGCAGGAGGTCGGGCCGGCACGGCGCCAGCTCGGCGCGCGGCGTCCAGCCCGAGGCGACCGCCACCGCCCGCGCGCCGATCGCGCGGGCCGCGGCGACGTCGTGCGGCGTGTCGCCGATGACCACGACGCGGCCCGGGGCGACCCCCTGCGCCGCCAGCCGCGCCATCGCCGCGCGCGCCAGCTCGCCGCGCTCGCGGCCGTCCTCGGCAAAGCCCCCGTCCCGCGCCGCCAGCCAGCCCAGCCCGACCGCGTCGAGCTTGCGCCGCGCCCCCTCGCGCACGTTGCCGGTCAGGAGCCCGACCGCGGCGTCGTCGCGCAGCGCGAGCGCCGCGAGCAGCTCGGGAACCCCGGGCAGGACCTCGACCTCCACCTCGGCCAGCGCCGTCTCCAGCTCCTCGAGGTAGGCCGCCACGACGCGCGCGTCGAGCCCGGCTTCCGGGACCCCGCCCGCGCGCCGCACCAGCTCCTCGATCAGCAGCTCGTCGGTCCGGCCGCGGAAGTCGATCGCACGGGCTTCGGCGCGCACCGCCTCGAGCGGCGCGCCCAGCACGCGCGCGACGCCGCGGGCCAGGGCTTCCCGCCCCGCGCCCTGCGCCTTGATCAGCGTCCCGTCGACGTCGAAGAGGACCGCGCGCATCGCGGCCGAACGGTACTGCATCGGGCCGTGCGCCGCAGCCGCCCCGGGATAGAATCGCGCGGTCGCGGAGCGGGCGGATGACGGTGCGGCGGGGCACGGTGCGGGGCACGACGCGGGGACTGGCGCTCGTCCTGGGGGCGGCGATGGCGTGCGTGGTCGGCGGGTGCGGCGGGGGCGGCAGCGCGCCGCCGCCGGTGCAGACGATCAACATCCTCACCGGGCCGCGCTTCTGGACCGGCGACCCGGAGCGTCCCTGGGCCGACGGGCTGGTCGTCCACGGCGGCCGGATCGAAAGGGTGCTGGACCGGGCCGAGATGGCGCAGCTGATCGCGGCCGGCGGCACGGTGCGGCAGCTCCCCGGCGCGCTCGCCGTGCCCGGCCTGGTCGACGCGCACGGCCACGTCACCGCGTACGCGGTCTGGCAGCGCCGCGCCGACCTGCTCGGGGCGCGCTCGCTGGACGAAACGCTCGAGCGCGTCCACGCCTTCGCCGAGGCGCACCCCGGCGACGCCTGGGTGCTGGGGCGCGGCTGGGACCAGAACGACTGGCCGGGGCGCGCCTGGCCCGACGCCGAGCGGCTGGAACAGGCCGTGCCCGCCCGCCCGGCGGCGATGACGCGCGTCGACGGCCACGCGCTCTGGGTCAACCGCACCGCGCTGGCCGCCGCCGGGATCAGCGCCGCCACCCCCGATCCGCCTGGCGGACGGATCCACCGCGACGGCAGCGGGCGGCCGACCGGGATCCTGGTCGACAACGCGATGCTGCTGGTGGAGGACGTGATCCCGGTCCCGTCGCCGCGCGTGGTGGAGGACGCGCTGGCCGAGGCCGCGCCGAAGCTCGTCGCGATGGGGCTGACCGGGGTCCACGACATGGACGCGGGCGCCGCCGGCTACGGCTCCGGGTGGGACGCGATGCGCGCGCTGGCGGGGCAGGGGAAGTTCCCGCTGCGGATCACCGCCTACGCCGCGCTCGGCTCGCCGCTGCACAAGGAGCTGCTCGAGCGCGGCCCGCTCCAGGAGGGACGGCTGCGCGCGATCGGGCTCAAGCTCTACGCCGACGGCGCGCTCGGCAGCCGGGGGGCGCGACTGCTCGCTCCCTACACGGACGAGCCGAAGAGCAGCGGCCTGTGGCTGACCGAACTGGCGGAACTCGGCGCCGAGGCCCGGCAGGCCGCCGACGCCGGGCTGGGCGTGGCGGTCCACGCGATCGGCGACGCCGGGATCCGGGCCGCGCTCGAAGCCGCGCGGCTGACCCGCTCGACCCCCACGAACCGCGCGCCGGCGCGCTTCCGGATCGAGCACGCGCAGATCGTCGACCCGGCGGACATCCCGCGCTTCCGCGAGCTGGGGGTCGTCGTCTCGATGCAGCCGACGCACGCGACCTCCGACATGCCGTGGGCCGAGGAGCGCGTCGGGCCGGAGCGGATCCGGGGCGGCTACGCCTGGCGGTCGTTCCTCGAGGCCGGCGTGCCCCTCGCCTTCGGCTCGGACTTCCCGATCGAGTCGCCCGACCCGCGGCTGGGGCTCTACGCGGCGGTCACGCGGCAGGACCGCGCGGGGATGCCGCCCGGCGGCTGGTACCCCGGGCAGCGCCTGACGCTGGCCGAGGCGCTGGCGGCCTTCTCGGCGGGGGCGGCGTTCGCCGCCGGCCAGGAGCGCGAGCTGGGGAAGCTGGCGCCCGGATACCAGGCGGACCTGACGATCTTCGAGCAGGACCTGTTCGCGCTGCCGCCCGAGGCCCTCGCGACCGCGCCGATCGCGGCCACCGTGATCGCCGGCGAGACGGCCTACGCCAGGTGACGGATTGCCGCCGCCGGCGGAGAAAGCGAGAATCCCGCGCATGGAGAGCCTGCCGTCCCTCGCCCCGCTCCCCGCGGCCGCCGCCTCCCGGGCCGACGGTCCGCCGTGTCACCGCTGCGTCGCGCTCTGCTGCCGCTACTACGCGCTGGAGATCGACGCCCCCGAGGACGAGGACGACTTCGAGCAGATCAAGTGGTACCTGATCCACGGCAAGAGCTGGGTCTTCGTCGACGACGGCGACTGGTTCCTGCAGGTCGAGGAGGACTGCCGCTTCCTCGGTCCCGGGAACGAGTGCCAGATCTACGACAAGCGCCCGAAGATCTGCCGCGAGTACGGGATGCCCGAACACCTCGAGGACCCGGACGAGCCGCTGTGCGACTACTTCACCCGCACCGACCGGCACGACCTGGAGTTCCGCACGATGGACGAGCTCGACTCCTACGCGAAGGTCACGCTGGCCCGGCGCGAGGCGCAGCGGGCGCGGCGCTCGGCCGCCGCCAGCGAGGCCTGGGCGCGCCGGAAGAAGGCCCGCAGGGCGCGCTGATCCCGGCGCCGCGCGGGCTGCGGCCCCGGCCAGGCCCCGGGCCAGGCCCCGGGCGAGGCCCCGGGCGAGGCGAGGCAACGATGGGACCAGGCACCGCCTTCACGCTCGGCGCGCTCGCCGCCGCCGGCGCGGTCTACGGGCTGCACCGGCTGGCGCTGCGGCTCGAGCGGAAGGGCCACATCTACTACCTTCACAGCAAGCCCTCCGGCTCGGCGCTGGGCAACGCGGCGCTGGCGGTCCAGGCGATTCTCGAGCCGGACAGGCAGTACGTCCTGGAAGAGCGCCAGGCCGAGCGCACCGAGCAGCGCGAGAGCGGCGATCCGCCGGAGCCGGGGGAGCCCGGCGGCCTGCCGGAGCCGGGGAAGTCCGGCGGTCCGCCGCAGCCGGGGAAGCCCGGCGGCCCGCCTGAGGAGCGCCCGTGAACGCGCGCGCGATCCTGGGATTCGCGACCGGGGGCCTCTTCTGCCTCAGCGCCGCCGCGCACGCGCTGGGCGGCTGGCCGGCGTTCGACGGGCCGCTGCGGCAGTCGGGCCTCGATCCCGAGCTGCGCGCCGGGCTCGCTGCCGGGTGGTACTTCGGCAGCGTCGCGATGCTGGTCTTCGGCGCGGTCGTGCTGCACGCCGCGTGGCGGCTGGCGCGCGGCAAGGCGATCGACCGCGCGCCGCTGCTGGCGATCGGGGCCGGCTGCGCGGCCTTCGGCGCCGCGGCCTTCGTGCTGCGCGACTTCCGGCCGCACTTCCTGCTCTTCGTGCTGACCGGCGCGCTGGTGCTCGCGGTGGCGGGCCGGGCGCGGCGCTAGGCGATGAGGGCCTCGCCCGGCCCTGCCTTCGCCGCGGCCGGAGGGCTGGCGCTGGTGGCGCAGACGCTGCTGCTGCGCGAGCTGGTGGTCGCGCTCGCCGGCGACGAGACCGCGGTCGGGCTGGGGCTCGCGGCCTGGCTGGCCGGGATCGCGGCGGGGGCGCTCGCGGCGCGCGCGGCGCTG
>CAYZDB010000190.1:0-5992 GCA_964476985.1 uncultured Acidobacteriota bacterium
GCTCGAGGTCTGTGCCAGGAGGCGCCACCCCTCGACGTAGAGCGTGCAGGCCCGCCCGTCGGTCAGGCCGAAGACGAGCGGGACCTGATCGTGGGCCGGGACCTTCGGCAGCGGCGCCAGCAGATCGATCTCCGGTACCGGGAGGTCGGTGAACGTGGTGACGTCCCGCGCCTGGCCGACTGCCGGCAGGACCGACGCGAGACACACGATGGGCGTCGCGACACTACGACCGGAAAGCATGAGGCTTCCCCTCCCCCGAGTGCGGGGAAGCGGAAGGATCAGGCCCCCCCCAAGGCTCCTGCTTTCCCCCGGCGCGAGCAGGACCGCCGCGCCCGAATGCTTGCGTGCGCGGGTATCACCTGCCGCAGGCGACGGCGCGGCCGTGCGCGGGGTATCGCGAGCGCTTCGCGCTAGCTCTCTTCTCCGGCCCAGGGGACTCAACGAGCCTTATCACGACTCACTCCTCGTATCTCTTCTCGTCTCCGCGAAGCCGCTTGTGCCAGCGAGTGCATAGTGGTAGCAAGTGGCCGTAAGAAACCCGCGGTGGTCGTCGTCAGGCTCAGGGGGTGCCGTGATGCGATCCGTTCCGCCGATGCCTTCGTATCGGCCGCTGCTCCGAAGGCGCAACTGGACCCTGCTCGTCCTCTTCGCCGTCCTCCCGCCGTGCAGCCCGGGATCGTTCGCACAGGACACCGGCGGCAGCCTGCAGGGACGGCTCGTGGCGCCGGACGGCTCGCCCGTCGCGGCAGCCGAGGTGACCGTCGAAGGGGCGGCACTGCAGGCCCCGCGCCGGACCACGACCGGCTCGTCCGGGGAGTTCTTCCTCGCGTCGCTGCCGCTGGGCAGGTACATCGTCCGGATCGCGCACCCGAGCTACCGGCCTGTCGCATTCGAGGACGTTCCCGTGCGCCTCGGCCGAACCACCGGCCTGCCGACCGTCACCCTCGCGCGAATCGGCGAGGTCACCGAGGAGATCCTGGTCGTAGGACAGGCCCCGCGGATCGATCCCGTCTCGACGACCGGCGGGGGAACGCTCTCCGAGCGGTACTTCGAGGGGATCCCGCTTGGCCGCGACTACCAGAGCATCGCGACCCTGTTGCCGAGCGTGAACCCGAGCTACCTCGGAGACGGACTCAACATCAACGGGGGGACCGGGTTCGAGAATCGCTACTTCGTGGACGGCATCGAGGTCACCGATCCCTACCGCGCGGCGAGCGGGATCAACCTGCCGTACGACCTGATCCAGGCGGTCGAGGTCCGGACGGGCGGGTACGAGGCCGAGTACCGATCCTCGCTGGGCGGGACGGTGAACGTCGTAACTCCTCCGGGTGGGAGCGCGCTGGCGGGAACCGCCTTCGTTTACTGGGCTGGGCACCAGATCTCGGGAGAATCGCGCTCGGGGAAGACGCAGCTCGAGACCGAGAACTACACGCAGTACGACGCCGGGTTCAGCCTGGGCGGGCCGCTCGCCGGCGACGCCCTGCGGTACTTTCTGGCCTACAACCCGCTCGTCCAGCGCGCGGACGTCGAGATTCCAGGCCAAGGCTTCTACCCCGACGAGTCGGTCGCGCACCGCTTCGCCGGCAACCTGAGCTGGCAGGTGAACGCCGGCAACAACCTGGTTCTGTCCGTGGTCGGCGACCCGACGCGGCGGGACGCGGTCGGAGACACCTTCGCCGCCGTCGGAGGAATGCCGGTGACGTTCGCGAACCCCGACCCCTTCCTGAGAGAGATCAATTACAGCTCGATCGGCGCCGCCATCCGCGGGACACACGCCCTGGGCGCCCGGGCACTGCTCGAAACGTCGGTTGCCGGCCTGTGGCGCACCGACAGGAACCTTCCCGCGACCGAGCGGGGCCGCGCGGAGAGTCTCTTCATCGACGCGCCGACGGGGACCTTCTCGGGCGGGTCGGGGTTCGACATCGACAACGAGACGACGCAGTTCACGCTGGGAGTGAAGGCAACATGGGCGCTTGCCCGCCACACCCTCAAGGCCGGTGCGGAGTACCGGGACACGGAGCTTCAGAACGGCTGGGAGAGCGCATTCCTCACGCGTTTCAGCGACACCTCGTACAACCTGATCACGATCCACCTCGGCGGCACGGTTCACAACCGCGTTCCCTCGCTCTTCGTCCAGGACGCGTGGCGCATCGGATCGCGAGTCACACTGAACTACGGACTGCGGTGGGACGGGCTCCAGCTGGTGGCGTCGAACGGCCAGGCGGCGCAGACGATCACGAACCAGTACCAGCCCCGGATCGGCATCGTCTACGAGCCGGGAACGCCAGGGACCCAACGGATCTACGGCTCGGCTGGGCGATTCGCCCAGGATCTCGCTCCGGCCGCCACGGTGGCCTACTACAGCGAGGACTTCTCCCAGAAGTTCTGCAACTACGACCACGACCCCCGGATCGACCCTTCGGGGTGCGATGGGTTCGAGTTGGCCGGGGCGATCCAGCCCGGAATCGACGGCCTGCGGGGCCAGTACTACGACGAGTACACGCTCGGATACGAGCGCCTGCTCGGCGCTCAGCACCGAGGCCAGCTCCGCGCGGTCTACCGCACCCTGCGCTCGATCCTCGAGGACGGGCTGGTCACGGCCGACCAGGCCTTCGTATTCGGCAACCCCGGCCGGGGTGCGCTGGAGGCCGATTATCCCGATCCCGTCCGGACCTACAAGGCGCTCGAGCTGAGCGTCGAGCGGCGCGCCGCGAGGTTCAACTGGCTCGCCTCCTACACCTGGTCCGAGAACTGGGGCAACTACACCGGGATCTACAGCTCGGATGGCAAGGCACCCAATCCCAACTGCGCCTTCGCTTTCGACGTCCCGGACATGCTGGTCGACGGCGAGGGGCGCCTTCCGAACGACCGGACGCACGCCTTCAAGGCTTCCGGCTTCTATGCCTTCGACTCGGGCCTGAACGTGGGAGCTTTCCTTCTCTGGGAAAGCGGCGCGCCGCTCAACGAGTTCGGCGGATCCGCCTACGGCCTGCCCTGGTGGACCTTCCTGCAGCCGCGCGGCACAGCCGGGGAGTCGCCGTCGATCTTCGACCTCAGCCTGCGCGTGGACTACACCTTCTTCGCCCGCTCCGATCGCCGCTGGAAGCCGCGGCTGATCCTCGATGTCTACCACCTGTTCAGCGACGAGCGCCCCGTGGACTTCGACCAGTTCCACTACTTCAACCAGGACGCCGACGGGAACCAGATCGATCCCAACCCGACCTACGGCGAGCCGATCCGGTACTACCCCCCGACGACGGTGCGGCTGGGGCTGGAGCTGAGCTTCTAGCAGCGCAGCGTCACCAGTTCGGGACTTCCTTCCAGCCCGGAAACGGCGCCAACGCGAAGCTCCAGCCGGTGGCCGACGACGCGTCGGCGACGACGCGCAGGTTGGTGAGGCCGTCGAGCGTCGCGAGCAGGCGGTCGCGCGGCACCGTGTGCAGCGGGGGCCGGTCGAGGTCGGGCATCGGCCAGAGGAACAGCTCGTTCCCCGCGACCGACGCGATCCAGCGCCCGTCGGGCGAGATCGCGAGCGACTCGACCATGCCGGTGTGGCCGGGAAGCAGGTGCGGGGTCTCGCCCGTCGCGCGGCCGACCCGGACGACGCCGTCGAGGTCGCCGGTGGCGAGGATCCGGCCCGTCGGGTCGAGCGCCGCCGAGAACGGGCGCGGCCCGTGCGTGGTGATGCGGCGCGCCTCGCCGGAGGCGAGATCGATCAGCTCCAGCCGGTCGAACTCGAAGTCGCGCGGGTTGTCGCGGTCGTGGGAGAGCAGCGCCAGGGTGCGGCGGTCGGCGCCGAGGTTGCCCCGGGCGCGCGTCGTGGGAGCGATGCACTCGACCGAAGCGGGCCCGTCGAGGCCGTCGAGCAACCGGATCCGGAAGACGCCGCCCGGCCCGGTCTCATACAGCGCCCCGTCGGACCCGAACTCGAGCGAATCGCAGCCGAACCAGTTCGCCGGGACCGCGTCGGCGAGGGAGATCGTCCGGCGCCGGCCGGTCGCCAGGTCCCAGACTGACAGCACGCGCAGCGCGGGGTCGGCCAGCGGGTCGGCGCCGATCCCCATCGGGCAGGCCGCGGCGCGGCGGCCTTCGGCGTCGATCGCCACCGCGATGGTGCCGGCTCGCCCCTCCCAGCCCGTCTCGAGCTGGCGCGGCGGACCGCCGGCGATCGGGTAGAGGAAGACACGGCCATCGGGCTGGGCCTGGTTGGCGTGGGCCCAGGTCCCCACCAGGACTTCCGTGCTGGAATCGTTGACGGCGATGCTCCACGAGCGGACCCGCGGCGAGAGGTCTCGGAAGCTGCCGTCCCGCGGGTCGAGCGGCCAGAGTCGGACCGGCTCCTGGATCGCGCACGAAACCAGCCAGCGGCCGTCGCGCGAGAAGCGCAGGAACCAGGTCCCCGCACCGCGGTGTGGCAGCGCGCGCCGCCGCGGCGCCGCCACCGGCCAGAAGAAGAAGCGGTTCGCGTTGCTCACCGCCAGCCAGCGGTTGGCCGGGTCGAAGGCCCCCATGAACGTCTGATTCCCTTCCGCGCGAAGCGACAGCGGCTGCGCGTCCGGCGGATCGTCCAGGTTCCAGACCGAGAGCCCGACCATGTCGACCCGCGCCAGCAGCGACCCATCGGCGCTGGACGCGAGGAAGTCCGCGGCGTCAGGACCGCCGAAGGCGCGCGCCGTCGGGGCCGCTCCCTCCCCGAGGGACCACAGGCGGATCGCACCCGAGCGCTCCATCGACATCAGCGTGCGGCCGTCGGGCTGGAAACGCAGCGCCTGGGCGTCCCACGGTTCGGTCTCGAGCCGCCCGACTTCGCGCTCGCGCCGCGCGGAGACCGAGCCGCCGCCGGTCGCCAGTGCCCCCAGGAACAGCATGCGATCGCGCTCGTAGGCCAGGGCGCGGCCGTCGGGAGAAAGCCGCTGGACGACCGGGCCGTCGGCGTCGTAGCGGGCCACCAGCTGCGGATCCCCGGCGGGAATCGGCCAGGAGCGAACGACCGTCCGTGCGCTGCCGGCCGCCTCGCGCGTCGCGGTGATCAGGCGCTCGCCGTGCAACCAGCCGGTGGAGGCGACGCCCCCGAGCTCGATGCGCCCGCGCTCGCCGAGGTCGGGGAGCGAGCGAACTGTCAGGCCCGCGCCGCCGCCCCCGCTGACGAGCGTGTCGCTCCGCGGCCCGAAGGCCAGGACCGCCGCGTTCCCCGGCGGCGGCGCCGGAACCAGCAACGGCTCGCTGCCATCGTCCCGCAGCAGCGCGATCCGGCCGGCGTGACCGTTGAGCGCCGCGATCCATCGGCCGTCGGGGCTGAAGAGCGGGGGCTCGAACCAGGTCGAGTACTCGGACCGCTGCAGGTCCTTCACAGCCGCTTCGGGCGAGAGGATCCGCGCCACGGGGCCGCGCCAGAGCAGTTCGGCCACGAACTTCCGCGCCGTGGGCGTGTCCGCCAGCTCGAGGCTCTTCCGGGCCAGGGCGAGCGCTTCGGTCGAGTCGCTGCCGAGCGCGGTCCGCGCCAGCGCGAGCAGCTCGTTGGCCTGGGCGCGCCGCGCTTCCTGCTCCGCCCGGACCTTGGCGTTCTCGCTCTGCGCGCGCAGCACGGTGACGACCGCGATCACCGCGACCAGCGCCGCGATCAGCACGCCGACCGCGGTCCACTGCCGCCGCCGCCGGCGCTGCGCGTGGGAGCGCATCGCGTCGGCGAAGGCCTGCTCGGTCGCGGTGAGCGCGCCGGGATAGCGCTCCTGCCAGACTGAGAACTCCTGGTAGGCGGTCCCCGCCCAGAGCAGGTCGGCGGCGCGTCCGCGCTCTTCCCAGGTCGCCGCCGCCTGGCGAAGCTGGTCGCGCAGGAGCGCCCCCTCGGCGTCCTGGGCCTGCCAGCGCTCGAGCCGCGGCCATGAGCTGAGCAGCGACTCGTGGATGATCTCGACCCGGCGACGCGCGACCTCGCCGTTCCGCGGCTCGCCGCGCTCGCGGTACTCGGTCAGCAGCCGGGCGTCGATCAGCG
>CAYZDB010000191.1:0-5973 GCA_964476985.1 uncultured Acidobacteriota bacterium
AACAACAATCTCGGCTTCCGCGTGGCCAGCACGCCTCCATGCCGGAACCGCCGCGGCCAAGGCCGGGGCGGGCGAGCCGAGGGTGCGTCCAGAGCCGGCCATGATGAAACGTCCTCCGCTCGAAGAGCGGCTGGCCCGGTTCCGAACGGATTCCGCGGCGCCCGATCAGGGGCAGGCCGCCGGGTCGGCGTTGGAGCGCGACGCGCCGGTGCTGTCGCTGCCGTAGTCCCCCGCGCCGCCGCAGCCCGCGTCGACGCCGCGCACCAGGTACAGGTAGCCGTCGCCCGCCGCGGGCATCGCGCCGTCGTCGACGAACGGCTCGGCGAGGTCGTCGGCGAGACAGGGTCCGTAGGCGCCGGGCGCCAGCGCCGAGAGCGCGCCGCGCGTCACGTCGTAGCGGTCGGCGGAAGGGGCCGCGCTCCAGCCGACGCGCGCCGGGGCGGTTCCGGTCACGCTCACGCCGCCGATCGCCGGCGGCCGGCCCTCGCGGTCGTCCGCCGCGGCGCAGTCGGCGCCGTCGAGGGCCCCGTCGCCGTCGTCGTCGGGATCGCACCGGTCGCCGGCGCCGTCGTCGTCGGGATCGCAGGGATCGGCCCACGCCGGGTCGTCGCACGCCTCGGGGGCCAGCCGCGCGACGCGCAGGAAGTCGAAGCGGGCCACGAATCCGGCGCGGTTCATCGCCACCAGCCCGATCTTCTCGTTCGCGCCGAGGGCGTGGCGCCAGCTCGCACCGCGCGTCCAGGCCAGGCCGTCCGCGCTGGTGTAGGCGGTGTAGACCGCGCCGTCGAAGACGCCGCGCCGAACGATCCGGAGCCAGGTCCAGTCGGCCGGGGCGCCGACCCAGCTCTTGCCGTAGCGCGGGGAGCCGGCCACGACCGGGTACCGCTCGCGCGCCCACTCGGTCATCCGCAGCCCGCCGATCGAAGCGTGGACCAGCTTCAGGTAGTTGTCGTCGTCGCCGTGCACGACCAGACCGGCCTGGACGTAGTCGTAACAGCAGCCGCTGGCCGGGACCGAGAGCGCCAGGCGCGTCTCGGCGATCCAGTCCCCCGCGGGCGCCGGCTCGACCAGGATCGAGGCGGTGTCGTCGTCCTCGTACAGCTCGGCGGCCTGCGTCTCCCAGCGCAGCGCGCCGTCGGCCAGCGACCAGCCGCCGGCCGGCGGGCGGATCCAGCTCCACTGCGGCCCGGGCGCGGGGCCGTCGAACTCGTCGGAGCGCTCCGGGATCGGCGTGCCGGGCGCTTCGTCGGCGCGCCGCGTCGGCTGGTACTCGGGCGCGCCCCCCTCGACCGCGACCGGCGCCGGCTGCGGGCAGTCCGAGACCCACCAGCCGCCGCGCACGGTCGGCCAGCCGTCGATCCAGTCGAGCGGGTCTAGCAGGGGCGGGCGACGGGTGTAGCCGGGCGACCCCGCGAAGTACGGATCGGCCTCCTCGATCGCGTGGTAGATCGTCCACCAGCCGCCGGCCAGGTCCTGCAGCACGGTGTTGTGGCCGGGGCCGATCCAGCGATTGCCGGTCGCCGCCAGCACGGGCGTACCCCCGGCGCGCGCGGCGTCGAGCGGCACGCCCTCGCGGTCGACGAACGGCCCGGTCGGGCTGGCCGAGCGGCCCGCGACGACCGTGTATCCCGAGGCCGGCCCGTCGCAGCAGGTCGAGGCCGAGAGCAGCAGGTAGTACCAGCCGTCCCTGCGCACGACTTCCGGCCCCTCGAAGCGCAGGTCGGCGGCGACACGCACGGCCGACGCCGGGCTCGAGGTCAGCCCGTCGGCGGAGAGCGTGCGGACCTCGATCCCGCCCGAGAAGCTGCCGTAGTAAATCGAGCGCTGGCCGGCGCCGGTGAGAGTGACTTCCGGGTCGATCGTGGCGTAGAAGCTGCAGCCCGCCCCTGCGCGGCGCGGAGCGACGACCGGCGACGCGGCGTGCGTGTAGGGGCCGCCCGGCGAGGCGCTGGTCGCGACGCCGATCGCGCTGTCGCTGCCGCAGTTCGGCTCGCCGCTGGTCGCGCGGCGCGTGTCGGTCGCGGCGTAGTAGATGGAGTAGAGCCCGTCGACGAACTCGAACTCCGGGGCCCACAGGTTGGACCAGACCTCGGCCCAGCTCGGCGGGAGGGTCACCGCGTCGCCGACGTAGGTCCAGTGCACCAGGTCGGTCGAGCGCAGGATCGGCAGGTAGCGGTAGCGGTAGCCGCCCCCGCCATCGCGGTCCCAATCGCCCAGCGCGTCGCTGGTGCAGACCATGTACCAGGCGTCGTCGCCGGCGGTGCGCGAGCGGATCACGCTGGGGTCGGCGCAGTTCTCGACCGGCTGCCCCGGCCCGGCCGTCGCGACGAGCGGGTTGGCGCGCGCGGCCCGCGCCGGTGCGCCGGCGCCGGCGGCCGCGGCGGCCAGCGCGAACGCCAGGAGGCAGGTCCGGACGGGCGGAACGGGGCTCATCGCGCCCCGGAATGTACGCCGTCCGGGCCGGCCCCGGGACCGCCCCGGGCCGGCCCCGCGAAACCGCGCTAGGATGCGCGATTCCACCAGGGAGACACCCCCCGATGTGCGGAATCTTCGGCATCGTCGTGAACAGGGAGCAGCCGCTCGGCGCGATCCTCACCGAGGCCGGGCAGCGCCTCTCGTACCGCGGCTACGACTCGGTCGGCTGCGCCACGCTGGCGGAGGACGGGACGATCGACCTGCGCAAGGACGTCGGCAAGGTCGACGCCGTGGCCGAGCGCCTGCGCTTCGCCGAGATGACCGGGCGGCGCGGGATGGTGCAGCTGCGCTGGGCCACTTTCGGCCACCCCTCCACCGCCAACGCGCAGCCGCACCTCGATTCCGACGGCGACCTGGTCGGCGCGCACAACGGCAACGTCGTCAACAACGTCGAACTGCGCCAGCGGTTCATCGACGAGGGGATGACGGTCCGCTCGACCAACGACGGCGAGTCGTGCGTCCACGCCGTCGAGCGCTACCTGGACCGCGGCCACGGGATGATCGAGGCGATCCGCCACGCCTACGGCGACCTCGAAGGGGACTATGCCTTCGTGATCGGGCAGAAGGCGGACGATCGGCTCTACGCGCTGAAGAAGGGCTCGGGTCTGGTGATCGGCCTGGCCGACGGCGCGACCTGCGTCTCCTCCGACCTGCCGTCGATCCTGCCGCTGACGCGCCGGATCCTGCGCGTCCACGACGGCGAGATCGTCACGCTCTGGGCCGACCGGGTCGAGATCCGGCGGGTCGAGGACGGGCACCTGGTCGAGCGCGAGCCGGAAGAGATCACGGAGAACATGGACGCGGTGATGAAGGGGGGCTACGCCCACTTCATGCTCAAGGAGATCCACGAGCAGCCCGAGGCCGCGACCGAGCTGCTGCACCTGCTCGAGCACTCGAAGCACGTCGGGGCGATGGCCGAGCGGATGATGCGCGCGCGCCACCTCTACCTGGTCGGCTGCGGGACCAGCTACCACGCCTGCATGCTGGGGGCGGTCTACTTCGCGCGGCTGGCCCGGCGGCCGGCGATCCCCGTGCTGGCGCCGCAGTTCATCGCGCAGTACGCGCCGGCGCTGGGGCCGGAGGACGTCGCGCTGTTCGTCAGCCAGAGCGGCGAGACCAAGGACGTGCTGAACGCGCTGGCCGCGGCGCGCCGCCACGGGGTCGGCATCCTGGGGCTGGTCAACGTCCTGGGCTCGACGCTGCTGCGCGAGAGCGAGCGCTACCTGCCGCTGGCCTGCGGCTACGAGATCAGCGTCCCGGCGACCAAGACCTTCATGAACCAGGCGCTGGCCTTCCTCTTCCTGGGCCTCCGGATGGGGGAGCACCCGACCGACGGGCTGGCCCACCTGCCCGCGCTGCTCGAGGAGACGATCCGCACGACCGAGCCGCAGGTCGCGGGGCTCGACGCGGCGCTGCACGGCCACCAGGACCTCTACGCCCTGGGCTACGGCCTGACCTACCCGATCGCGCTGGAGGGGGCGCTCAAGCTCAAGGAGATCACCTACGCCCACTGCGAGGGGATGCTCTCGACGGAGTTCAAGCACGGGCCGCTCTCGGCGGTCAGCGAAGGCTACCCGGTGCTGTTCGTGTCGGGCCCCGAGGACGTCGCGCTGCTGGTCAGCGGGATCAACGAGACGACCTGCCGCGGCGGGCGCGCGATCGCGATCGCGGAGGAAGACCCGCGGCTGCAGATCAACGCCCACGACCTGGTCACGCTCCCCCGGGCGGGCGCGCTGATGAACCCGCTGCTGGCGACGATCCCGCTCCAGCTGCTGGCCTACCGGGCCAGCGTGGCGCGCGGCTTCGACCCCGACTTCCCGCGCAACCTGAGCAAGACGCTGACGGTGGACTGAGGGGAGCTAGACTGGGGCGTGACCACGGTCGCCCGCAAGCCCGCCCCGCGCGGCCCGCTGCGCGCCCCTGCCGCGTTGGCGGCCGTCGCCTTCGCGGTCCAGTTCCTGGTCGCGCCCGGCTACGGGATCTTCCGCGACGAGCTGTACTACATCGCGTGCGCGAAGCGGCTCGCCTGGGGCTACGTCGACCAGCCTCCGCTGTCGATCGCGCTGCTGGCGCTGCAGCGGCTGGTCCTGCCCGACGCGGTCCTGGCGCTCAAGCTGCTCCCGGCGCTGGCCGGGGCGGCGACGGTCTACCTGGTCGGGGCGCTGGCGGCCCGGCTGGGGGGACGGGCCTGGGCGCAGGCGGCGGCGTCGCTGGCCGCGCTCTGCGCACCGGTCTACCTGGCGATCTTCGGCTTCTTCTCGATGAACGCCTTCGACCTCCTGCTCTGGACCGTCGCGTTCTGGCTGGTCGTCCGCACGATCGACACCGGCGGGACGCGCTGGTGGGCCTGGCTGGGGCTCGTGCTGGGGCTGGGCCTGCTCAACAAGATCAGCGTCCTCTGGTTCGGGTTCGGTCTGGCGGCGGCGCTGCTGCTGACGGCGCAACGGCGCGCACTCTTCACGCCGGGGCCATGGCTGGCGGCCGGGATCGCGGGGCTGCTCGCGCTGCCGCACCTGGCGTGGCAGGTTGCGCACGGCTGGCCGACGCTCGAGTTCATGAGCAACGCCGCGCGTTTCAAGAACGTCGAGATGCCGATGTCCGTCTTCCTCGGCCAGCAGGTGCTCTTCCTGAACCCGGTCGCGCTGCCGCTGTGGTTGGGCGGGCTGCTCTGGCTGCTGCTGGCGCCGTCGGCGCGCCGCTGGCGGCCGCTGGCGGTGATCTTCCTCGCGGTCTTCCTGCTGCTCGCGGCCAGCGGCTCGTCCAAGCCGTACTACCTCGCCCCGGCCTTCCCGCCGCTGCTGGCCGCGGGGGGCGTGGCGCTGTCGCGCCTGGTGCAGCGCCGGCGGGCGCTCGTCGCGGCCTACCTGGTCGCGCTCGGCGCGGCCGGGGTGGCGCTGGCGCCGATGGCGATGCCGGTGCTCGCGCCTGCTTCGTACGCCGCCTACGCGCGGACGATCGGGATCCAGCCGGCGGCCCAGGAACGGAACGCGGTCGGCGAACTGCCGCAGCACCTGGCCGACCGGCTCGGCTGGCCGGAGCTGGCGGCCGAGGTGGCGCGCGTGGTCGAGGCGCTGCCGCCCGAGGACCGTGCCAGCGCCGTCATCTTCACCACCAACTACGGCCGCGCGGGGGCGATCGAGCTGTACGGAGCGCGGTGGGGTCTGCCGCCGGTCGCCTCCGGGCACAACTCGTGGTGGCTGTGGGGACCGCCGCGCGAGGATCCGCGGGTGATCGTGCTCGTCGGGGGCCGGATCGAGGAGCACCGCGAGGCGCTCGAGTCGGTCGAGCTGGTCGCGACCCACCGCTCCGCGCTCTGCATGCCGTTCGAGCGCGAGATCCCGATCTTCGTCGGTCGGGGCTGGAAGCGGCCGCTCGCCGAGGTCTGGCCGGCGACGAAGGACTTCATCTAGGCCGCGCCCGCGGCGCGCCGCGGCGGACAGGGCCCGGCCGCACCCCGCTGGACAGCCGGCGCCGGGGACGCCATCGTTCCCAGAAGCC
>CAYZDB010000192.1:0-5969 GCA_964476985.1 uncultured Acidobacteriota bacterium
GGCCTGCCGCGCTACCGCGAGTACGTGGCCTCGCCCGACGCCGCCTTCGTCGGCGCCGGCGAATCGCCGCTGCCGGCGCGCCCGCTGGCGCTCGCGCCGCGGCCCAAGGGGCCCGCCGCGCCGGGGCTCGAGCAGGTCTCCGCGCGCGTCACCGGCTTCCTCCCGTACGCGATGCTGAGCGAGGCCTGGGAGCCGGGCGGGAGCGCGTTCCACCCCTACACGCGGTTCACCGTCCAGGTCGGCAACAGCTCGATGTCCGAGGTCCTGCTGGCCAACGACCCCGGCCAGAATCGCGTCAAGCTCGGTGACAACCTCTTCGACGCGCGCTTTCTCTGGGTCGACGACCCGGCCGTGCTCGAGCGGCTGCGACGGCCGGGGGCGCCGCGGCTCACCGCCCGCGCCGGCGCCGTCGAGCGCGAGTTCCCGCTGGGCGAGATCGTCGGCAAGGAGATCGCGCTGCCCGGCACCCCGTACACGCTGCAGGGGCTGCAGTTCTTCCCGGAGTGGGTTCCGCCCGGCACGGCCGAGGGGATCCACGGCTCGATGGTGCTGATCCGCGTCAAGGGGCCGAAGGGGACCTTCCTGCGCGCCGTGACCGCGCCCGACGCGCGGATGACGCGCGACCTCGACGCGGAAGGGCGGCCGCTGCCAGCCCTCGTCGACGATGCGCTGCATCTCGAGGCAGGCGGCATCGTGGAGTCGGGCCTGAAGATCGTCGGCAGCCGGGGCGGAAGCTGGGCCCTCCTGGTCAGCGACGGCGGCCAGGTGATCGAGCGCGCCGTGACCCCCGGGCAGCCGGTCGAGTTCCTCGACGGCGCGATGAAGCTGACGGTCTGGGAGATCGGCCCCAACTCGCGCCGCGTCGCCAAGCCGCGGGTCGTGCCGCGTCACGAGCGCGACGCCAAGTCGGGTCCGCACTACTCGCTGATCCAGGTCGAGCTGGCCGAGGCCGGCCAGCCGCCCGAGCGGCAGTGGATCGAGTACAGCCACTACCCGCACCCCAGCCGCGTCGGCTACTACCCGCGGCGGGTGACGCTGGCCTCCGGCCGCGAGGTCGAGCTGCTCTACTCGCGCGAGACGCTGAAGCTGCCCGCGCCCGTCGCGCTGGAGGAATTCCAGCTGGAGGTCTACCCCGGCGGCGAGAAGGAGCGCGATTACAAGAGCCTGGTGCGCTTCTTCGAGAACGGCCGCTGGTCGGAGATCGAGGAGGTCCACAGCAACAACCCGACCGAGCACGCCGGGTGGTGGTACTTCCAGAGCACCTGGGACCCGCCCGAAGAGCGGGCCGGGTACGCCGGGATGAACTACACCGGCCTGGGCGTCGGCAACCGCCACGGCGTCGGCACGATGCTGCTGGGCTCGGTCCTGACCGTGCTCGGCACGCTGTGGGCGTTCTACGTCAAGCCGCTGATCCTGCGCCGCCGGCTCGGCGGGCGCGGGGCCGGCCCGGGCGACGCGCGCGCCGGCCGGCCGGGCGAGGACGAGACCGGGCCCGGGTTCGAAAACGACGAGACCTACGCCGCGCCGCCCGCCGCCGCCTCCGGCGCCGCGCGCGTGCGCCTGACGGAGACCGAAGCATGAGCCGCCGCATTTCGTTCGCCGTTCTCGCCGTGCTGGCGCTGGGCTTTGCGGCCGGTCCGGCGCGCGCCGCCGACGCGCCGATCCAGCTCTCCGTCGGCAGCGCCTTCGCCGGCTCCGTCGACCTGTCGGCGATCCGCGTGAGCGCCGTGCAGGAGGACGGCCGCGTCAAGACCTTCGACTCGCTGGCCCGCGAGCGGCTGAAGATGGTCAACAGCTCGCGCGCGATGCGCGCGGTCGATCCCGTGCTGCTCTACCTCGACATGGTGCTGGTCCCCGAGCACTACGCGGGCAGCAACGTGATCTTCGTCAAGAAGCCGATGATCCGGACGCAGATCACGCAGGGCGTCCGGAGCCTCGTGCTGCCCGAGAACCGCCAGGGGGTGATCGCCGAGAACGAGCTGACGCGGATCGAAACGACCGGGCTGGTCTCGCCGATGTTCCTCGACCACCCCGCGGTGCGCCAGGTCCTGGCCGCGATGGAGCGCGACCTGATGCGCACCAGCCGCGAGGTCAACGCGATCCAGGCCGCGCGCAGCCTGTCCGACGCCGGCGTGCTGCTGTCGCTGTGGCGCCCGGTGCCGCCGGTCGGGGGGAGCGAGACCGATCCCTGGCTGACGGTCACGCAGGCCGCGCGCGGGATGCTGACCGCGCCCGGCCGGCCGATGCCGGCCGCGACCGACCTGGCGCAGCGCAGCGCGGCGATCGGCGCGGCCTGGGAGTCGCTGCAGAACGCCTGGCGCTTCCAGGACGCGGCCGCGGCCAGCCAGGCGCTGAACGCCCTGGCGCAGAACTTCGCCGCGGTCGAGCCGCGGCTCTACCCGGCCGCCGCCCGCCTGTCGTGGGAGCACTGGTACTACAAGAACGACAAGATGACGCTGGTCTGGCTGATCTACTTCCTGGCGCTGCCGTTCCTGCTGATGGCGACGGTCTACCGCTTCCGCTGGGCGCGGATCGCGGGCCTGTCGCTGTTCCTGGTCGGCTTCGCGCTGCAGACCTTCTCGATCGGGCTGCGCTGGTGGCTGGCCGGCCGGATCCCCAACGCCAACATGTTCGAGGCCGTGACCGCCTCGGCCTGGTTCGGCGGGCTGGTCGCGATCGTGCTGGAGCTGGTGCTGCGGCGCTGGCCGGTCAAGAACCTGCCGGCGCTGGCGGCCTCGACCTACGCGATGTTCGCGCTGATGATCGGGCACTTCATGCCGGTCGCGCTGAACTCGGACATCACGACCGTGATGCCGGTGCTCGACCGGACGATCTGGCTCTACATCCACACCAACATGATCATCGCCTCGTACGCGCTGATCTTCTTCGGCGGCGTGACGGCGACGCTCTACCTGGCCGGCCGGGGGCTGAACGCCTGGGTCTCCTCGCCGCGCCTGGCCGAGGCCTGGGCCGGGACCGGCGGGACCGGCGCGATCCGCGGCGGCGCAGGGTCGGTGATCCTCGGGCGCGGCCTCGCGCCCGGCGACGAGAACCGCTCGGGCCTGGCCAGGTCGCTCGACGGCGCGACGATGATCTTCCTCGAGCTGGCGTTCGTGACGCTCTGGGTCGGGACGATCCTGGGCGCGGTCTGGGCCTACTTCTCGTGGGGCCGGCCCTGGGGCTGGGACCCCAAGGAGGTCTTCGCGCTCAACACCTGGCTGGTCTTCCTGGTGCTGCTGCACGTCCGCTACAAGGTCAAGGACAAGGCGCTGTGGACCGCGATCCTGGCCGTGATCGGCTGCGCCGTGATGATCTTCAACTGGGTCGCCGTCAACTTCGTGATCGTCGGCCTCCACAGCTACGCGTAGGCGGGCGCAAGCGGGGACAGCTACCGCAAGTCGGTAAGCCGCGCTATCCGGGGGGGCGGGGGACGGCAGCCGGCCCGGGCTGCTGTTCCGCCCGCAGGTGCCGCTCGAAGTGGTCGGCGATCCGGCGGTGCAGGTGGAGCCGCGCGGGGTTCCCGGGGATCCCGTGGTTCTTGTTGGGATAGAGCTGCAGGTCGTAGGGCTTGCCGGCGCCGTAGAGCTTCTCGGCCAGCTGCAGCGTGTTCTGGGCGTGGACGTTGTCGTCGCCCGTGCCGTGGATCAGCAGCAGTGCGCCCGCCAGCTTCTCGGCCTGGTTGACCGGTGACGAGTCGCGGTAGCCGTCGGCGTTCTCCGCGGGGAGCTTGAGGTAGCGCTCGGTGTAGGCCGAATCGTAGAGCAGCCAGTTGGTGACCGGCGCCGCGGCGGCGCCGGCCCGGAAGGCCTCGGGCGCGTTGGTCATCGCGTAGGCGGCCATGTAGCCGCCGTACGACCAGCCCCAGATCCCCAGCCGCTCGCCGTCGACGAACGGCAGCGACTTCAGGTACGCGACTCCCGCCAGCTGGTCCTCCAGCTCGATCTTCCCGAAGCGCTTCAGGAGCACCCGCTCGAAGTCCCGCCCACGGCCGCCGGTGCCGCGGTTGTCGATCGAGAAGACCAGGAAGCCGCGCGATGCCATGTAGCTGTGGAACATGGTGTACGAGCGCCCCCAGGCGTCGGCCACGACCTGCGGCCCCGGCCCGCCGTAGAGGTAGACGATCACCGGGTACTTCTTCGCGGGATCGAAGCCGTCGGGGCGCAGCAGGCTGGCGTGGAGCGTCGTGCCGTCCTGGGCCTCGAGCGCCAGGAACTCCTGCGTGCCGACCGCGTACTCCGACCACGGCGCCTTCGTGTTGTCGGCCAGCGTCGCGGTCCGCCGCCCGGCGGCGTCGACCAGGTAGCTCGACGGCGGGACGAGTGCGGACGAGAAGCTGTCGACCGCCCAGCGCGCGTTCGGCGACATCCCCGTGATGAGGTGCGTGCCGCGCTCCTCGGTCAGGCGCCGGAGACCGCTGCCGTCGAGCTGCACCCGGAACAGGTGCAGCTCGAGCGGGTTCTTCTCCTTGCCCAGGAAGAAGACCGTGCCCGCGGCCTCGTCGAACCCGACGACGGCGGTCACGCTCCACGGCCCCTTCGTCAGCTGGCGGGTCGGCCGGCCCGCGGCGTCGTGAAGGTAGAGGTGGCGGTTGCCGTCGCGCTCCGACGACCAGAGGAACCGCCCGTCCTTCAGGAAGCGCAGGTCGTCGTGCAGGTTGATCCACGCGGCGTCGGTCTCGACCAGGAGCGGGGAGGAGAGGCCCGTGACGCGGTCGAGCCGCGTCAGCTGCAGCCGGGTCTGCGCCCGGTTCAGCACCTGGTACCAGGCGGCCTTGCCGTCGGGCAGCCAGCCGACGCGGACCAGGTACGAGTCGCCGCTCGGCCAGGCCAGGTCGTGCGCGAGCCGGGTGCCGTCGGGCTCGGGCACGACCGAGACGACGCGCAGCGAGGGGACCGGGTTGGGATCGCCGGGCTTCGGGTAGGGGGTCAGCGTGATCGCCGGCTGGACGCTCATCTCGTCGACCAGCGGGAAGCGCGGGACCGCCGTCTCGTCGAGCGAGATGTAGGCGATCGCGCGCGAGTCGGGCGACCAGGCGTAGGCCAGCGTGCCCGGGTTCGCCAGCTCCTCGCCGTAGAGCCAGTCCCACTGCGCGTTGTAGCGGTTCTCGCCGCCGTCGGTGGAGAGCCGGATCTCGCGGCCCGAGGCCAGCTCCAGCGCGTACAGGTCGCGCTCGCGCACGAAGCCCAGGAAGCGGCCGTCGGGCGAGAACTGCAGCTCCTCCTCGGCCCCGGCCGTTTCGGTCAGCCGCCGCGTCGACCGGGATTCCAGCTCGTACACGAAGAGGTCGCCGCCACCCTGGAGCAGCAGGCCGCGGCCGTCCGGCAGCCAGCGGTAGCCCTGGAGCGCCGGCCGGACCGCCTTGTCGCCCGCCCCGAAGGACGGCAGGTCCTTCGCCGCCAGCAGCGTCGACCGCGCGCCCGTCGCCGGGTCGACCGCGACCAGCGCGAAGGACGGCGTCTTCTCGTCGCCCGAGCGCTCGATCAGCGCCAGCCGCGAACCGTCGGGTGACCACGCCACCCCCTCGGCGGTGCGTCCGGCCATCGGCGGGTCGGAAAAGATGCGCTCGAGCGTCAGCGGCTTGTCGCCGGCCAGGGCGGGAGCGGGGAGCGCGAGGAGCAGGAACGGCAGCAGGACGGCCGGAAGGGTGCGAACGGGGCGCGGCATGAGTCCTCCGCGCCGGAGTATAGCGGGGAGGCCGCGCCGGGCCCCGGCGCGCGGCCCCGCCGGGGGCTGCCCTGCCGACTTACGGTAGCTGTCCCCGGAGAGCGCGGCTTACCGGCTTACGGCAGCTGTCCCCGGATTGAGGGTGGTGACGGTGCCGGCGTCGAGGTCGACGACGCGCACGCGGTGGTTGTTCGTGTCGGCGACGAAGATCCGCGAGCCGGCGACCGCCAGCCCGCCCGGCTCCGAGAAGGAGGCCTCGCGCAGCGGACCGTCGGCCGCGCCGGCCTCGCCGTTCCCGGCGATCG
>CAYZDB010000193.1:0-5930 GCA_964476985.1 uncultured Acidobacteriota bacterium
ACGCCGAGACGATCCGCGGCACCGTGATCTTCCGGGAGCGGATGCTGCTGCCGCCTGACGCGGTCTGCGAGGTCACGCTCCAGGACGTCTCGCGGGCCGACGCGCCGGCCGAGGTGCTCGGGCGCGCCCGGCTCGACTCCGCCGGCCAGGTGCCGATCCGCTTCCAGCTGGAGTACGACCCGGCGCGGCTCGTCGAGGGCCGCCGGTATGCGCTGCGCGCGACGATCTCCGCGGGAGGCCGGCTGCTGTTCACGACCACGACGGTCCAGCCGCCGCCTGCGGCCGGCGTCGAGGCGGAGCTGGTCGTTCAGCGCGTGGGCGCGGCGCAGGAGGCGCGCCCCGACCGGCTGCTCGTGGAGACCTACTGGAAGCTGTTCCGCTGCAGTGGCGCGCCCGTGGCCGTCGTTCCGGGACATCCCGAGGCACACATCATCCTGAAGCTGGGTGGCCAGTTGATCGCCTCGGGCGGGTGCAATCGCCTGACCGGGTCGTACCAGCGCGACGGCGCCGCGATCTTGCTCGGCCCGGTCGCGACGACGACCCTCGAGTGCTTCCCCGGCTCCGAGCAGGAAGGAGCCTTTCTCGAGGCCATGCGAAACGCGCGTTCGTATCGGATCGCCGGCGACGACCTCGACCTGCTGGACGCGGACGGCAAGGTCGTCGCGGAGTTCACGGCGGTGGACCTGCGTTAGGGGGGCGATCCGGCTCTTCAGCGGCGAAGCTGCGCTCCCAGGCTGCACTCGCGTGCCCGCAACTCGCCGAGCGCCAGCGCCGCGGAGATCCCCAGGCCCAGCAGGTACAGGGCGAAGACGTGGAAGCCCACGGAGATCCAGTCCTGCGCCCAGGCGAAGATGAGCGCGTCCAGGCCGTAGAGCGCCATCCCGGTCCCGTAGGCCCACAGCCGCCCCTGGCGAGCGTAGTACCCGAGGAGGCCGAAAACGGCCGCGGCTCCCAGGGTGACCGCCAGCGAACCGGCCACGAGAGTCCTGTGGACTTCGGCGAGTTCTGGTCCGTGGAAGAAGGCGATACCGCTCGCCAGTTGCGTGATCCCGAGGCCGAAGATCATGGCGAGGTCCTGGCCCAGCGCGAGCGCCATCCAGTTGACGAGCGAGAGCGCGGCGATCCAGTAGAACCAGGCAGCGCTGCCGCGCACCACCCGTTCGGCCTGCGAGATCGTGAGTTCCTTGCCCTTGACTGTGACCGTCTTCTCCAGGACGTCCTGCACCGGCATCGTGTCCACGACTCCTCCCCAGGGCCAGGACTGCCGAACGGAAGGGAACGGTCCAGACCCCATGCAGTTCGCACTACCGGATGTCCGGTTCGTTCTCGGTCCGGGCCTGCCGACACTCGACATCCGCCGGAACGCGACCGCCCCGGGCGGCGGGGCCTCTGACGACCCACGCGCTCCCCCGCAGGGTTTGTACGCCTCGCGCCGCGCAAGGTCAAGGTCTGTCGGTCCGTTGCGAGCGGCTGACGCAACGCGCGAATAGCGGCTGCGACCAACACGAATTCCTTCCGTGTAAGAGGTGAGTGCTGGGCGTATGGTCGCAGTCGCTGCGGTGCGAGCGGTGCCGCCCGACCGGCCCCCACTCCGGCGGGCCTGCCCTTCTCGGGCAGGCCTGCCGGTTCAGTCGGCGCATCACCTCATCGATACGGATCGGGCGCGAACTCCTGGAACCCGCGCGCCCGCTCGCGCCGCGCCAGCGGGTCCGGCGCCGGCCGCGGTGCGGGCAGCACGCCCAGCCGGACCAGCGCGTCGCGGTACTCGTAGCGGATCGCGACCGTCGCGGCGGGGTTCCGCTCCAGCTGGAGGTCGACCGAGTAGACCGGGGCGTCGACCTGCCGGCCGATCCCGGTCGCGGCGTACTCGTCGGAGAGCGCGGCCTGGTCGCGCGCCGCGCTCTCGGCCTGGCGCTCGGCCTTGCTCTCGGTCGGTGCGGACTGGGCCGCGCCGGCCCCCGCGGCCTCGTTCCGATCGCGCGCGCCGGCGTCGGCCTCCGGCGCCCGCGGCTGCGCGCGCTTGGCCAGCGGCTGCGGCTTCGGCTGGATCTCGCGGAAGAACGCGGCCGAGATCACGCCCAGGTCGTCGGTCTTCCCGAGCCACGCCCCGTACGACTTCTCCTCGGTCGTGAAGAAGAACCGGCGCGCGTGGTCGGAACTGGTCTGCCAGCCGCTGATCACCGCGGTCTCCCACGGGCCCAGGACCCACTTGGAGGCGTCGCGCGCGGTGGTCGACTTCGCGTCGATCGAGTTGAGACCGTCGACCGACAGCGCGACCGCGACGCGGCGGCCGGTGTTGTTGCGCAGCCGGATCGCGTACTCGCGGCCGCGCAGCGCCTCGACGTAGGTCGTGCCGCGCGCGGCGTAGGTCGCCAACGGGTGGCCGTCGACGAGCACCTCGATCGAGTAGGGGCAGGGGGCTGCCTGGCAGGCGGTCGCCGGCGCGGCGGCGACCAGGAACGGGATCGGCAGGATGGCGGCCAGCAGGCCGAGGCCGAGCAGCGGGACGGGGACGCGGCGGGTCGTCATGGCTGGGGTCTCCTTGTGTGCTCCCGACCGGTTGGACCGGCCCCCGCGCGGGAAGTTCCCAGGCCCCGCTCAGGCCGTCGCCAGGGCGACCCCCCCGACCACCAGCAGCGACCCGGCCAGCACCCGGGCCGTGATCGGCTCGCCCATCGCCAGCACGCCGATCGCCAGCGCCACCACCGGCGTCGTGTAGGCGATCAGCGAGGTCCGGACGACCGTGGTGTGCGAGAGCAGCCAATAGTAGAGGCTGAAGGTCACGGCCGAGCCGGCGACCGCCAGGTAGAGCAGCGCCGCGACCGGCCGCGCTCCCCAGGTGACCGGCGCGCCGCGCTCGGCCCACGCCGACAGCAGCCCCATCACCGCGCCGCCGATCAGCATCGGCGGGCCGGCCAGCGAGAGCGGCGGGATCCCCTTGCCCCAGCGCTTGATCGCGACGTTGCTGAACGCCGAGACCAGGGGCGAGAGCAGCAGCACCGCGGAGGCGAAGGCGAGCCGCGGTCCTCCCAGGCGCGCCAGGTCCTCGGAGTAGATCACCGCCAGCCCGAGGAACCCGACGACCACCCCCGCCACGCCGCGCAGGCTCAGCCGCTCGTGCGGCAGGGCGAAGTGGGCCAGCACCGCGACCATCAGCGGGAAGGTGGCCCACAGGACCGCCGTCAGCCCGGACGGGACGACCTGCTCGGCCCAGTAGACCAGCCCGTACGAGGCGCAGAAGGACAGGAGCCCGTTGGCCACCCACAGCCGGCGCTCGACCGGCGACCGCCCGAGTGGAACGCCCCGGACGAGCGCGATCCCGACCAGCAGCGCGCCTGCCAGCAGGAAGCGCAGCGAGACCCCGAGGAAGGGGGGGATCCCCTGCAGGCTGAAGACGATCGCGGCCCAGGTCGTGCCCCAGATCAGCGTCAGGAGCAGGAAGACGGCGACGACCGCGGCACGGCCGGGACGGCTGGTCATGGGCGGGATCATAATGGCGGACACGACGCACACGAAAGGAGCGACGACGGCCATGAACGCGCGCAGGTGGTTCTCGGTTCTCCTGGTCCTGGTGCTGGCGCTTCCGCTCGGGCTGCTTCCCGCGCTCGCCGACGCGCGGGTCGAGCAGCTCACGAAGGTCGAGTTCGGGGGGTTCCTGGGGTCGATGTTCCGGACCTTCGGCGGCAAGGCGGCGCGCGAGGGGGTCACCTCGCTCGACGCCCTCAAGGGCGAGCGCCTGATGTCGAAGACGATGGACAGCGGCGAGCTGATCGACCTGGCCGCCGAGAAGGTCTACACGATCCAGTTCGACAAGAAGAAGTACAGCGTCAAGACCTTCGCCCAGATCCGCGAGGAGATGAAGAAGGCGCTGGAGGACGCGAAGAAGCAGCAGGCCGAGCAGGCCCAGGCGCCGCCCCCCGAGCAGGTCGAGTACGAGTGGACGGTCGACCTGAAGGAGACGGGCAAGACCGAGAAGATCTCGGGCTGGGACACGCGGCAGGTCGTGACGACCGTCACCGGCTATCCCAAGGGGAAGACGCTCGAGACCGGCGGCGGGATCGTGCTCACGCTCGACAGCTGGCTGGGGCCCCAGCTGAAGGAGCTGGACGAGCAGGCCGCCTTCCGGATGCGGTACTTCCAGGCGATCGGCCTGTTCGAGACCTTCGGCGCCGAGATGCAGCAGATGGCGATGCTGCTCGCGGCCAACCCGCAGTTTGCCGAGGCGATGAAGAAGCTGCAGGACAAGCGGGTCGACCTCTCCGGCTCGGCGATCCGGACGAAGATGACCTTCGACAGCGTGGCCTCGCCCGAGCAGCAGAAGGCCCAGGCGGCCGAGGAGCAGGAGTCGACGCCGACCTCGGTCGGCGGCCTGCTGGGCGGGTTGGGCAAGAAGATGATGAAGAAGAAAGAAGCGCCGGCCGCCGGCGGCACCCCGGGCCGCACGACGATGTTCACCTCGACCACGACGATCGTCTCGGCGGGGTCGAGCGTCCCGGACGCGGAGGTGGCGATCCCGGCCGACTTCAAGGAGAAGTCGTAGAGGCGGCCCTCCGGGGCGGCCCGAACCGCGCGATGGGGGGGCGCGGGCCGGCACGGAGGCTGGCCCCTACGGCCCGCTCCGCCACCAGCGCGAGTAGATCGCATCCGCGGCCGCGTGGAGCGCGGCGATTCGCTGGTCGAGGCGCGCGGTCATCGCCCGGGCGTCCTGCACCGTCGCCGACGGCGCGGCCAGTTCCTCCGCGCCGCTCTCCGCCCAGGCGCGCACCATCGGCGCGGTCATCTCGACGTGGAACTGCAGCCCGAGCGAGCGGCCCAGCGCGAAGGCCTGGTGGGGGCAGTCGGCCGAGCGCAGCAGCCAGGCCGCGCCGTCGGGCAGCGAGAAGGTCTCGCCGTGCCAGTGGAAGGCTTCGAACGCCGCCGGCAGCCAGCCCGCCGCGACCGCCGCCGCCGCTTCGGGCGTCCGGGCGGCCTCGACCGGCAGCCAGCCGATCTCCGGCACCGGGTTCGAGGCGACGCGCCCGCCCAGCGCCTTCGCCAGCAGTTGCGCGCCCAGGCAGTGCCCCAGCACCGGGATCCCGGCGCCGTGCGCGCGGCGGATCAGGGCCAGCGCGTCCTCGATCCACGGCGCCGGGTCGTTGACGCTCATCGGGCCGCCCATGAAGACCAGCGCCGCGTGGCCGTCGGGGCTGGCCGGGAGCGCGGCCCCCTCGTCGATCGCGAGCAGCTCCCAGGCCGCACCCTGCGCCGTGAGCCAGTCCGCCAGGTAGCCCGGCCCCTCGCCGGGGGCGTGCCGGACGACCAGCACCGGCTTCACGGCGCGACGGCTCCGTGCCCGGGCAGGAAGAGCGGCGCGCCCGGCCCGACCGGCAGCCCCAGCAGGACCCAGGCGATCAGCAGGCCGGTCCAGCCCAAGAAGAACACGACCGAGTACGGGATCATCAGCGAGATCAGCGTCCCCAGCCCCGCGCCGCCGGCGTAGCGCCCCAGGTAGGAGAGGATCAGCGGGAAGTACGACATCGTCGGCGAGATGATGTTGGTGGTCGAGTCGCCGACGCGGTAGGCGGCCTGCGTCAGCTCCGGCGTGTAGCCCAGCAGCATGAACATCGGCACGAAGACCGGCGCCATCACGGCCCACTTGGCCGACGCGCTCCCCATCAGCAGGTTGACGCCCGCCGAGAGCGCGACGAAGCCGATCAGCAGCGGGACGTCGCCCAGGCCGCTCGCGCGCAGCCCTTCCGCGCCCTTCACCGCGAAGATCAGCCCCAGGTGCGACCAGTTGAAGTAGGCGACGAACTGCGCCGCGAAGAAGACCAGCACCAGGTAGCCGCCCATCGTGCCGAGCGCCTTGGCCATCCCGTCGACCATCGCCCCCTTCCTGCGCATCGTCCGCGCGCCCAGGCCGTAGGCCAGGCCCAGCAGCGCCCCGCCCA
>CAYZDB010000194.1:0-5926 GCA_964476985.1 uncultured Acidobacteriota bacterium
GCGACCAGGTACTCCTCCGGCAGCGAGAGCAGGAAGCTCGCGAGGCCGGTCGTCAGGAACGGGACCCGGCTCTCGATCGAGAAGGCCATCGAGTTGCGGTCCTCGTAGCGCAGCAGCATCGGCAGCGAGGTCTCGAAGAGCTGCGAGCGGAGCAGGTCGCGCAGGGCGCTCCGGCCGACCATCCGCGGGAACGGGGACGTCGCCAGGTCGACGCCGGGGAAGGCCCGCGCGTCGAGCCACGGCGGGACGAACGGCTTGCCGGCGGCGCCGCGCGCCAGGCCGTGGAGCGAGGCCGGAAGCAGGTGGAAGACCAGGCCCGAGCGCAGCGTCGCCGCGCTGTCCCCGGGCAGCCGCGCGGCGGCGCGGGCGAAGCTCCAGGCGTCCAGGAAGCGGCCCGCGGCGAGCAGCGAGACCGCGCGCGCGGCCAGGTGCGGGCGGTAGCCGGCCAGCAGCTCGTCGGCCCCCTGCCCGTCGAGCATCACCTTGAGGCCGGCCCCGGCCGCGGCGCGGAAGACGGCGTGCTGGGCGTAGATGCTGGTGCTGCCGAAGGGCTCGCCCTGGACCCGGATCAGCCGCTCGAGGTCCGCGACCAGCTCGTCCTCCCGCGGCGAGGTGCGGTGCAGCGTCACGCGCGCGGCGCGCGCGGCCTGCTCGATCCAGCGCTCCTCGCTCAGCGCCGGGTCGTCGGCGACGTAGCTGACCGCGTGCTGGTCGAGCGCGTCCCCCTCCAGCGCGCGGATCGCGGCGACGATCGACGAGGAGTCGATCCCGCCGGAGAGGGCGGACCCGACCGGCACGTCGGATCGCAGGTGCAGCGCGACGCTCTCCAGGAACAGCCGCTGCAGCTCCTCGGCCGCCTCCGGGAACGACAGCGCGGCGGGCGGGCCGTCCGGCAGCTCCCAGTAGCGGCCCGGACGGCCGGACGACGGGTCGTCGAGCGGCACGCGCAGCAGCGTCCCGGCCGGGAGCTGCTCGATCCCCGCGAAGAGCGTGGCGTCGCCGTGGTCCGACAGGCCGTAGCGCAGGTAGGCGTAGAGGCGCGCCGGGTTCGCGCGCGGCGGCGCGCCGGAGAGCGCGAGCAGAGCGGGGATCTCGGAGGCGAACGAGAGCGCCCCGCCGTGCCGCGTCCAGTAGAGCGGCTTGATCCCGAACGGGTCGCGCGCCAGCACCAGCGCGCGGGCCGGCAGGTCGAGGATCGCCAGCGCGAACATCCCGGTGAAGCGCGCGAAGGCGGCGTCGCCCCAGGCCGAGTAGGCCGCCAGCAGGATCTCGGTGTCGCTCTCGGTCGCGAAGCGCCGCCCGGCGCGCTCCAGCTCGGCCCGCAGCTCGCGGTAGTTGTAGATCTCGCCGTTGAAGACGATCGCCCGCACCCCGTCGCCGGCGATCATCGGCTGCCGTCCGGCGGGGGAGAGGTCGAGGATCGACAGCCGCCGGTGCGCGAGGCCGAGCGGCGCGCCGGCCAGCGTGCGCGGATCCCGGGTCGGGTGGAGCGGATGGCCGTCGCGCCAGCCCAGGTAGGCGAAGTCGTCCGGCCCGCGGTGCGCCAGCCGCTCCGACGCCGCGGCCAGCGCCGCCGCGTCGATCGCGCGCCCGGGGGCGGCGAGCTGGCCGGCGATCCCGCACATCTCAGCGGCTCTCCGCGGCGAGCCGGCCGACGATCCGCGTGATCGTCTCGCGCGCCGCGTCGGCCGACAGCGCGCGCGCGGCGGCGTCGGCCGCCCGCTTGAAGCGCATCACCGCGCCGGCGTCGAGCGCGCCGAGCGCGTTCGCCATCGTCTCGGGGCGGAAGTCGTCGGCCACGATCCCAAGCTGGTGCCCGCGCACGACCCGCGCCATCTCCGGCGACGGGCCGATCGCGACCGCCAGGCGGGCCTGGACGAACTCGAACAGCTTGTTGGGCAGAGCGAAGCGGTAGTTGAAATTGGTCGGCTCGAGCAGGAACAGGCCGACGTCGTAGGCGTTGAGCACGCGCGGCAGCTCGCGCATCGGGACCGGATCGTTGAAGCGGACGCGCGCGTCGCCGCCGGCCTCGCGCCGCAGCTCGTCGAAATAGGCGGTGTCGCCCCCGGTCAGGTAGAGGTCGAGCGTGAAGCGCGGGTCGAGCAGGCGCAGCGTGCGGATCATCGACTCGATCCGGCGCGAGCGGATCGCGGCGCCGTGGTGGACCAGGCGGATCGACCCGGGCGCGCCGCCGCGCGCCGCGGCGTCGGTCGGCGCCAGCGGCTCGTAGTCGGGGGCGTTCAGCACGATCTCCGCCCGCACGCCGGTGTCCCGCTCGTAGGCCTCGGCGATGCTCTCGCAGACCGTGGTCATCGCCGCCGCGCGCGGGATGAACGTCCGGCACTGCCAGGCCCGCAGGCGCTGCTGGAAGACGCGGAAGAAGAGGCGGTCCTCGAACTCGAGCGGGGCGTACTCGTGGGCGTCGAACAGCACGCGGGCCCGCGGGAACAGCGCCAGTGCGACCGGCAGCGCGTCGATGTCGTTGGCGACGACGACGTCGGCCTCGATCCCGGCCAGGCGCGCGCGGCAGTCGAGGACCTCGCTGCGGTTCCAGGTGTAGGCGTCGAAGCGGCCGGCCAGCAGGCGCGCCGCGGCGAGCAGCTTCCGCGGCAGCGGCTTGGGGCGCGGGGCGAGCGGGACGAAGCGCACGCCGCCGACCTGCGGATCGGCCCAGCCGGCGGCCGTCACCCGGTGCAGCGGGGCGAGAAAGCGCAGCTGGCGGTGGACGCGCGGGTCGCGCGCGAGGTCGCTGAACGAGAGCACGAGGACCCGCGCGCCCGGTCCTTCGACCCGGGGTTCAGCCGCCATGGGGTTCGTCCGGCACGCGGCGATTATCGGCCGACAGGCGCCGCAGGGCCTCCCGCTCGGCCGGGGAGGACAGGGCCAGCACGAGGCCCAGCGCGACGAGCGCGGTGGCGGCCAAAACGCCCAGCTCGGCGGCCAGCGGCCACGCGCGGGGGATCGTCAGGACGACGGCCACCGGCACCGCCGCGGCGAGGAAGCCGAAGACGCGGCGCCGGTCGACCGGAAGCCGGAGGTAGCGCTCGCCGCGCGCGCGGTTCCAGGCGACGAGGCAGGCCACCCGCGCCAGCGGGCCCAGGACCAGCGCCAGCGCCGCGCCGATCATCCCCCACGGCGGGATCAGCAGCAGGTTGAAGGCGACCGCCAGGACCAGCGTCGCGGCCTGGACCAGGCTGGTGAAGTGAATCTCGCGGGCGAAGATCGGCGGCGGGGTGAAGAGCGAGTACGCGCCGATCAGCGCCTGGGCGGCGGCCGCCGCGCCCGCGACGCGGAAGCCGGGCTCGTAGACCGGCGCGGCCAGGACCATCAGCGCCGCCCGTGCGCCGCCGAAGACCAGCAGCGTGACCGCGCCGAAGACGAGCACGTACCAGGTGACGGCGCGGGAGAGCGCGGGCCCCGCCTCGTCGCGGCGGTCGGCGAAGCCCATGAAGTAGGGGGTCCAGGCGGTGTTGAAGGCGGCCACCGCCAGCGCCACGAGCGCGCCGAACTGCGTCCCTACGGTGTAGACGCCGACCGCGTCCATCCCCTCGAACAGCGACAGGAACCAGCGGTTCCCCTGCTGCAGCACGAACAGCGTGGCGAACGACGGGACCATCGGCAGCCCCAGCCGCAGCAGCTCGCCCGCGGCGGCGCCGTCGATCGCGCCGCGGCCGGCCAGGCGCCGCGGCGGGAAGGTCGCCGCGTAGAGCAGGAAGCCCGCGGCCTGGCCGACGAGCCGCCCCTCGAGCAGCCCCAGCACCCCGCGGCCGAGCCCGACCACGAAGAAGAGCGCGACGCCGGCGGTGAGCAGCGCGGCCACGACCGACAGCGCGGTCTGCAGGCCGGCGCGCTGCTCGTACTGCAGGCGCAGCGTGAAGGGGAGGGCGAGCACGGAGAGGGCCGAGGAGACCAGCGAGAGCGTGACCAGCGGCGCGGCGGCGGCGTCGCCGACCAGCGCGGAGGCGATCCGGCCGGCCGCGGGGAGGGCCGGCGCGAGCGCCAGGCCGGTGGCCCCGGCGAGGATCCAGAAGGCCGTCGAGACGGTGCGCTCCCGGCCCTCGCGCGCCGCGTGGCCGAAGTACGCCACCGTCAGCGAGGTGCCGAAGCCCAGCGAGAGGATCGCGACCAGGCTGGTCGCCAGCACGTCCAGCACCCCGACCACGCCGTACTCCGCCGGGGCGAGGTAGCGCGTGAGGACCGGCAGCAGCAGGACCGAGACGAGCCGCTGAAGGACGCCGCCGAGGCCGTAGACGAGGGTGCCGGAGAGCAGCGCGGAGAGGCGGCGGTCCACGGGCGAGAGGATAGCCCAGCCGGCGGCCCGCGTGGCTCGCAAGAGCGCCGCCGCGGCGGGCTGGACGCGGCATTTCGCCGTGGGCTAGCCTTCGGACCCGGTGCCGCGCCGCCGGCGGGGAGACGCGCATGACCGACTACGAGAAGCTCGGCGTCTTCTACCTCGGGGGCGCGTACGACGCGGCGGCGAAGCGGGCGGCGGGCGAGCCGCTGCTGGTCGACGCCAAGGACCTCGTCACGCACGCGGTGATCATCGGCATGACCGGGAGCGGCAAGACCGGGCTCGGCGTGTCGCTCCTGGAAGAGGCCGCGATCGACGGCGTGCCCGCGCTGGTGATCGACCCCAAGGGGGACCTGGCGAACCTCGCGCTGGCCTTCCCGGAACTGCGCGCGGCGGACTTCCGGCCCTGGGTCGACGAGAGCGCGGCCGAGCGCGAGGGGCTCACCGCCGACGCGCTGGCCGAGAGGACGGCTACGGCGTGGCGCGCCGGGCTGGCCGAGTGGGGACAGGACGGCGCGCGCGTCGGCCGCTTCCGGGACGCCGCGCGGGTCGCGGTCTTCACGCCGGGCTCGAGCGCCGGGATCCCGCTGGCGCTGCTGCGCTCGTTCGCGGCGCCGACGGGGGCCGGCGGCGCCGGCGCGGCCGCGCCGGACCCCGAGGCGCTGCGCGACCGCGTCACCGCGACCGTCGCCGGCCTGCTCGCGCTGGCCGGGATCGCGGCCGATGCGGTCCGCGACCGCGAGGGGATCCTGCTCTCCGCGATCCTCGAGGCGGCCTGGGCCGAGGGACGCAGCCTCGACCTGGCGACGCTGGTGGCCGCGGTCCAGAAGCCGCCGTTCGAGCAGGTGGGCGTGATCCCGCTCGACTCGTTCTTCCCCGACAAGGACCGCTTCGCCCTGGCCCTGGCGCTGAACAACCTGCTCGCGTCGCCGGGCTTCGCGGCCTGGCGGGAAGGGGAGCCGCTCGAGATCCCGCGGCTGCTGTTCACCGCCGACGGCAAGCCGCGCCTGGCGGTGCTGTCGATCGCGCACCTCTCCGACGCCGAGCGGATGTTCTTCGTCACGCTGCTGCTCAACGAGCTGGTGGCCTGGATGAGGACGCAGCCCGGCACCACCAGCCTGCGCGCGCTGCTGTACATGGACGAGGTCTTCGGCTTCTTCCCGCCGGTCGCCAACCCGCCGTCCAAGAAGCCGATGCTGACGCTGCTGAAGCAGGCCCGGGCCTTCGGGATCGGCGTCGTGCTCTCGACGCAGAACCCGGTCGACCTCGACTACAAGGCGCTGGCCAACGCCGGGATGTGGTTCGTCGGGCGGCTGCAGACCGACCGCGACCGGGACCGCGTGCTGGAGGGGCTGGAAGGTGCGGCGGCGTCGACCGGGAAGGGGTTCGACCGCGCGGCGATGGCCGCGACGATGGGGGCGCTCGGCAAGCGGGTCTTCCTCTTGAGCAGCATCTACGAGGACGGGCCGGCGGTGTTCCAGACGCGCTGGGCGCTGAGCTACCTGCGCGGACCGCTGACCCGGGCGGAGATCCAGCGGCTGCGCGGCGCGGCGCCGGCGGCGAACGGTGTCCCGGCCGCGAAGCCCGCCGCCGCGGCCGTCCCCGCGCCGGGCGCCCCGTCCGGCGCCCGCCCCG
>CAYZDB010000195.1:0-5674 GCA_964476985.1 uncultured Acidobacteriota bacterium
ATCGCCCGTTGCGTCGGCGTAGCGCGCGAGCTTGGCCGCGGCCACCGCGGCGCGCGCCGCGTCGGTGCGCGACAGGTCGGCGAAGCGCGCCTCGAGCGCCGCGAGCCGTTCCGCGTCGAAGGGGCGGCGCGGGGTGCGGCGCGCGGCGGACATCTCAGGGGGCGCCGGAGGCGGGCGCGATCCCCTCGATCACGGCCGCCTCCCGGCCGTCGATCTCGAGGGTCAGCGCCAGCCCGGCGCGCGGCGCCGCGAGGGCGCGGAACAGGAAGTCGCCGGCCTCGCCCAGCGCCTGGCGCCGGACCGAGCGGCCGGCGCGGACGGCGACCGCCCCGCCGTCGATCGGCGGCAGGAACTGGCCCGCCAGCTCCACCTTGCCCGCCCGGCTGCGGACCAGCAGGTCGAGCTCGCGCGCCCCGTCGCCCCCCTCCAGCCGGTAGAGCAGCCGGCGCTCGGTGAGGGCGCTCCCCCGGACCCCGGCTGGCAGCGGGGCGGCCAGCGAGTCGAACAGCAGCGTCGCCAGGAACCCGCGGCGCGCCGTCTCCGGCCGCGGCAGCAGGCTGCGCAGGGCGATCGCCTGGTGGAGCGTCGCCGCCGGCGGCTCCACGAGGTGCTTCCCGGCAAGGTGAGGCGCGAGCCGTTCGGGATCGGCCGCGCGCGTGCGTCGCTTCATCTCGTTCCCTCCGACCCCGCGGCCTGCCGGTTCGCCCGGAAGCCGCGCCGTGCCCTGAACCGACACCCTCTAGAGCCGCGAGCCCGCCGGCTGATACCGCCCCGGTTCAGTCCCCTTCGAGGGCCGGCCCTCCCCCCGCCAGGTAGAGCTTCTGGAGCTTGGCCAGGCAGCGGGAGCGGGTCGGGCCGAGGGACCCGACCGGGCGCCCCAGCCGCGCCGCGATCTCCTGGTAGGACGGGGCGGGCTCCTCCAGGTAAAGGGCGGAGAGCAGGCCCCGGCAGGGCTCGCCGATCCGCTCCAGCGCCAGCGCCAGGGCGTGCTCGCGCTCGACCGCGCCGAGCGCCTCGGCCAGGTCCTGCGGCGGCGCCTCGGCCTGGGCGAGCACCGTTTCGGCGTCGCCGTCCGCGAAGCGCGAGCCCTCGCGCCGCAGCGCCTGGCACTCGTGCCGGGCGACCGTGGCCAACCACGAGGCCAGCGACTCGACCCGGCGCAGGCGGGGAAGGTGCTCGAGCAGCTTGACGGCCACCCGCTGGAAGATCTCGTCGGCCAGGTCCGGCGGCAGCCGGTAGGCGACCGGGATCGAGTAGATCAGGCGGCGGTAGCGGCGAATGACCGCTTCCCACGCCGCGTCGTCGCCCGCGAGGCAGGCGCGCACGAGGGCCGCGTCGTCCGGCCCTTCCGGCCCGGCGCTCGGCTGGCTGGAACTCACCACCGTCTCCGTCCCCCGGGACGAGTCATCGTCAGGTCAGGCCCGGACAGGATAGCGCCTCGGGCCGGGGCGGCGGCGCGGCCGGCTTGCCAGCCGCACCCCGTGGTCGTAAGGTCGGAGCGTTCCGTTAGGGGTGCCCGGCCGGTGGCCGGGCTGAGAGAACACCCTAGAACCTGATCTGGGTCATACCAGCGTAGGGAAACGGGACGCGCCGCGAAGATCCCGTCGATCCCCGCGAGCCGTCTTCCTCCCGCGCGGGCCCGGTGGGAGGCGCCGTGATCCGCTCCCTCGTGTTGCTCGCCCTTCTCGCCGCCGTCCCGGCCGCGCTCGCCGCGGGCCCGGGGGCGGACCCGGACGGGACCGCCGCCGTTGCGCCGGCCGCGCCGGCCGAGGCCGCCCCGGCCCCGCCGCCCCCCCAGCCGGAGATCGTCGAAGAGGTCACCGTCACCGCGACGCGCGCCGAGGCCCGGCGCGACGCGATCTCGTTCTCCGAGCTGGACCGCGAGCAGATCGCCGCGCTCGACCGGGGGCAGGACACGGCGATGCTGCTGGCCGAGCTGCCCGGCGGCTACGCCTACAGCGACGCCGGCAACGGCGTCGGCTACAGCTACTTCAGCCTGCGCGGCTTCGACCAGCGGCGGATCGCCGTGACGGTCAACGGCGTGCCGCTCAACACGCCCGAGGCCCAGCAGGTCTACTTCGTCGACTACGCCGGCCTGGCCGGGACGCTCGACGCGCTCCAGGTGAAACGCGGGCCGGGGATGACGCAGTACGGCTCGCCCGCGGTCGGCGGCTCGGTGAACATGCAGACCCAGCACCTCTCGCGCTCGGAGCAGGGGGAAGTGCTGCTTGGCGTCGGCTCGTTCGGGACCGACCGGCTCGCGCTGGAGTACGGCGGCCCGCTCGGCGCCGACTGGGCCTGGCTGGCGCGCGTTTCGCGGATCACCAGCGCGGGCTACCGCGACGACGCCTGGACCCGGCACGCGATGGCCTTCCTCGCGGTCGAGCACTTCGGCGCGCAGTCGACGACGCGGATCCACCTCTACGGCGGGCCGGAGGACCTGCAGCTGGCCTACCTCGGCGTGCCGAAGGAGTACCTCGACGGCGACGTCACCGGCGACGCCGAGGTCGACCGGAAGGTGAACTTCCTGCGCCCCGGCGAGACCGACCACTACTTCCAGCCGCGCTTCGAGGTGATCCACGACTGGCAGATCCGTCCCGACCTGGCGCTCTCGAACACTGCCTACCTGGTCGGCGGCGGCGGCTACTACCGCCAGTACAGCGCGGAGTACCTGGCGGCGACGGCGTTCGACCCGTCCGGCTTCCCGACCGCCGCGGTGCTGGTCGACGGAGCGTGGCGCAAGCGCGAGATCGCCGAGCGCCAGCTGGGCTGGATCCCGCGGCTGGCGTGGCAGCACGGGAACGGCGAGCTGGTCGCGGGGATCGAGCTGCGGGCCTACCGCGGCCACCCCCAGGGTAACGTGACCGAGGGCGCCGGCGACGGCGCGCCGCTGAAGGACGAGCTCGCGCTGTACGACTACGTCAACACCACGGCGACCGCGACGGTCTATCTGCGCGAGAGCTGGAGCGCGACCCCGGCGCTCGTCGTGAGCGGCGAGCTGGCGGGCGCGTTCCACCGCTACGAGATGAAGGACGACGCGATCCGCGGGCTGTCGTACGAGGCCGACTACGCCTTCCTGCTGCCGCGGCTCGGCGTCAACTGGAACGTCTCGCCCGAGTGGAACCTCTACGGTTCGGTCTCGACCGCCGCCAGCGAGCCGCGGACGCGCGACATCTGGGACCAGCAGGACCCGTTCGTGCGGCCCGAGGAGCTGTTCGCCGAGCGGCTGAGCCTGACCCGCTACGCCGATCCCTTGGCCAAGCCGGAGCGGCTGGTCTCCTACGAGGCCGGGGCCGGCTTCGCGCGCGGCGCGGACCGCTTCGGCGTCAACCTCTACCGGATGGACTTCAGGGACGAGTTGGTCTACGGCGCCGGGATCGACGACGACGGCAACCCGCGGACGGTCAACGCCGGGAAGACGGTCCACCAGGGGATCGAGCTGCAGGGGCAGGTCCGGCTGCCGGGGCGGATCGACCTGAGCGGCTGGGGGGCCTACAGCCGCGACGAGGTCGTCGACCTGGTCGTGCGCGGCGACGGGGTGAAGGTCGACCAGTCCGGCAACCGGATCGCGCTCTTCCCGGAGTGGCAGGCGCGACTGGTCGCGGGGCGCGCGTTCGGGCCGCTGCTGGTCCAGCTGGGTGGGCGCTGGGTCGGGACGATCTACACCGACAACAGCGAGAACGAGCGCAAGAACCCCGCGCTGCGCGAGGCGCCGGGGTACGTCGACAAGCTGGTCGAGCCGTGGGCCGTGGCCGACCTGCGGCTGGCCTGGGACCTGACGAAGGTCGCGCCGCGCGGCGTGCGCGCGCTGGCGGTCGAGGCGCGCGTCGACAACCTCTTCGGCCGCCTCTACGAGACGATGGGCTACTCCTACCCCGATCCGACCTTCACCGCGTTCTACACGGAGTTCTACCCGGCCGCGACGCGCGGCTGGTGGCTCGGGCTCTCCGCCGGCTTCTGATGCACGCGGCCGACCTGCTCGTCGTCGGGGCCTACCTGGCCGCGACCCTCTGGCTGGGGGCGCGCGGCGGGCGACGCCAGGCGGGGCAGGGGACGGACGAGTACCTCGTCGCGGGGCGCACGCTCTCGCTCGGGGCCTTCGTCGTGACGCTGGTCGCGACCTGGTACGGCGGCGTGCTGGGGGTCGGCGAGTACTCGTACACCTACGGGATCTCCAACTGGCTGGTGCTGGGCGCGCCGTACTACGTGGCCGCGCTGCTGTTCGCGCTCTTCCTGGCGAAGCGCGCGCGCGCCGGCGGGGACTACACGATCCCCGACCTGCTGTTCGCGAGCTACGGCCGCGCCGCCGGCGTGATCGGGACCGCGACCGTCTTCGCGCTGACCTCGCCCGCGGCCTACCTGCTGATGCTGGGGGTGCTGCTGCGGCGGATCACCGGGATCGGGCAGGGCCCGGCGATCGTGCTGGCGACGCTCTTCACGCTGGCTTACATCGTGGCCCGCGGCTTCCGCTCGGTGGTCGAGACCAAGGGGCTGCAGTTCGTGCTGATGTACGGCGGCTTCGCGCTGCTCCTGCCGATCGCGTTCGGGCGCGCCGGCGGCTGGCCGGGGCTGAGCGCGAGCCTCCCGGCCGAGATGCTGGCCTGGGACGGCGGGCGCGGTGCGGGCTGGGTCCTGGCCTGGTACCTGATCGCGCTGCAGACGCTGGTCGAGCCGACCTTCTACCAGCGCTGCTTCGCGGCCCGGAGCCCGCGCGTCGCGCAGCTCGGGATCCTGGCGGCGATCGGCTGCTTCGCGCTCTTCGACGGGCTGACGACCTTCACCGGGATGTGCGCCCGGGCGCTGCTTCCGGCGCTGCCGAGCGGCGTCGACGCCTTCCCGGCGCTGGGCGAGGCGCTGCTGCCGGCCGGGCTGCTCGGGCTGTTCTACGCCGGGATGCTGGCCACGGTCATGTCGACGGTCGACTCGTTCCTGCTGGTCGGCGGGGTGACGATCGGGCGCGACCTGGTGTGGCGGCTGTCGGGCGGCCGCGCCGACCAGCTGCGCTGGTCGCGGATCGGCGTCGTGCTGTCGGCGGCGGTCGCGGCGGGGATCGCGCTGGCGTCCGAGTCGGTGGTCGCGCTGTGGTACGGCTTCGGCAGCGTCGGGACCGCGGTGCTGCTGTTTCCGCTGCTCGGGGCGCTGCACCCGCGCTGGCGCTCGCACCCGCGGCTGGTGGCGCCCGCGATGCTCGCGTCGGGCGGCGTGACGCTGGGGTGGATGATGGCGGCGGGGCCGGAGGGGCCGGCGCTGGGGGTGGAGCCGATCGTGCCGGGGTTGGCGGTGGCGGCGGTGTGTGCCGTGTTGGGGTGGATCGTGCGGCGTGACGCGGTCAAGGCGGGAACGTGATCGGGCGGCCGGCACGCGGAAACCGCAGCGACTTGCCGCGTAAGCGTTGACGGCGCGGGGCGTAACGGCGTAGAAGAAGGCGGGGCGCGCCTGCTCGGTCGACAGTCTCGCGGCGCGAAGTGGGTTGGTCCGACCGCAGGGGCAGTCCCGTTTCGGGGGGCATCGTGACCTACGGCCAATCTGCACTCGTCTGCGCCTATGTAGAGGCTCATCGAGGCCCCGATCCGCACGAGGATTTCGCCGCTTTTCGTCGCGCCCGACTTGCCGCGCTGGAATCTGCGTTCGGCGTGCGCATCAGCGAAGACGGAGTGAGGTCGCCGGATGGGCG
>CAYZDB010000195.1:5692-5920 GCA_964476985.1 uncultured Acidobacteriota bacterium
CTTTGTCTTCCAGTCAGTGGTTGCGTCCTACCTCCGCATCCGCTACTCGGGAGAAGGCGTTCTCGAGGGCGGACTCATTGAAACAGCGATCGATCGGTCCGACACCCCAGAGCTCGGAATCAGGGCCAAGCGCTCGCGAATCCACGCTCTTCTCGGCCAGTGTGCTCACGAGCAAGCGGAGTTGCTCGATTCCCTCTTCATAGCGATATGGGGAAGACTCGACCGCGT
>CAYZDB010000196.1:0-5917 GCA_964476985.1 uncultured Acidobacteriota bacterium
CAGCACGGCGCGCCGGCGAGCCGGCGGCAGCAGCGACGGCGCGCTCATCGCCGCGACTCCGGCGCCGCATCGGGCCCGGGCGGCGCGGCGGGGGCGGGCGGAGCGGGCGCGGGGCGCGGGATCGCCGCGGTGTTCGAGACCGGCCAGGGGCCGTCCCCCGGCAGCGGGGCCGAGAGCCCCAGCCGCTCCGCCTCGACCCGCAGCCGCCCGGGCTCGAGCAGCCGCGCGCGCTCGGCGTAGAGCCGGCGGCGCTCCAGCTCGGTCCGGGAGATCTGCTCGTGCAGCTGGGTGCACTCGTAGCGCAGCGCCGTGCCCGGGACCCAGGAGGCGACCAGCACCAGCAGCGGCATCACCAGCACGAAGGCGCGCGCCATCCAGCCCAGCAGGTCGACCACGACCTGGGGGTGGCTCTCGACCACGGCGGGCCGGTTCTGCACGCCGCGCGGCAGGCTCACCGGCGCACCCCCCAGCGCAGCCGGGCCGAGCGCGCCCGCGGGTTGGCCGCGATCTCGTCCTCGCCCGCGACCACCGCGTGGCGCTCCTCGAGCTCGATCAGCATGCGCGCGCCGCAGCTGCAGGGGTCGCCGCGCCGGCAGTGGCAGGGCTCCGCCAGCCGGCGCAGGGTGTGCTTCGCGACCCGGTCCTCGAGGCTGTGGTACGCGATCACCGCCAGCCGTCCGCCCGGCGCGAGCCGCAGCACGAGCGACTCCAGCGCCTCGGCCAGTCCTTCCAGTTCGCGGTTGACCGCGATCCGCAGCGCCTGGAAGGTGCGGGTGGCGGGGTCGATCCGCTGGCGGCCGAAGCCGGGGATCGCGCCGCGCACCAGTTCGGCCAGCTCTCCCGTGGTCCGGATCGGGTGCCGGCGCCGCGCCTCGACGATCACGCGGGCCAGCTTCCGCGACGCGCGCTCCTCGCCGTACTCGTAGAGCACGCGGGCCAGCTCCGGCTCGGGGAGGTGATTGACGAGGTCGGCCGCGGTCGGGCCCGGCGTGTCGCGGTCGAACCGCATGTCGAGCGGGCCGTCGAAGCGGAACGCGAAGCCGCGCTCCGGGTCGTCGATCTGGTGCGTGCCCAGGCCCAGGTCGATCAGCGCCGCGTCCACGGTCTCGAGGCCCAGCGCGTCGAGCACCTCGGCCGCGTCGCGGTAGTCGGCGTGCTCGAAGCACGCCCGCGCGCCGAACCGCGCCAGCCGCTCGCGGGCCGCCGCCAGCGCCGAAGCGTCGCGGTCGAGCGCGATCACGCGGCCGTCGGGGGCGGTCGCCTCGAGCCACAGGGCGGCGTGGCCCCCGGTCCCGACGGTGCAGTCGAGCAGCAGCCTGCCCGGTTGCGCGGCGAGGGCCTGGAGCGTCTCGGCCGTCAGGACGGGACGGTGCAGCGGGAGGGAGGAGGCCACGGCGATCGCTTCCCCACGGGGTGCCATCACACGCCGTACTGCGCCAGCCGCGACAGCTCGTCCTTCGAGACCGCCGGCGGCCGGACACGGAAATGCTCGTAGGGGCAGATCTCGAGCACGCTCTGCTTGCCGAACACGGACAGCTCGCCGGCGATTCCGGCGCGCTCGCGCAGCAGCGGGTGGACCAGCACGCGGCCCGCGGCGTCGATCACGGCCTCGCGGCCCCAGAAGTTCACCGTGCGCAGGTAGGACTCGACCGCAGGCTCGGTGGAGGGGAGTTCGGCCAGCCGCCGCTCGTGCGCCTCCCAGACCGGGAGGGGATAGACCAGCACCATCTCGCCGTCGCGGGAGGTGACGAAGACGCGCCGCTCCTCGCCGCAGAGCGACAGGAACGGGTCGAAGAACTCGGACGGGATCTTGACCCGGCCCTTGTCGTCGATCTTCGCGGTGGCGTGGCCGCGCAACATCGAAACTCCAGCGAAACTCGGGATCCGGAAAGCGCGGGAGGCCCTCCGGATCGCGATCCCTGATGTAGGCTGTCCGAGGGCCGGAACCGGAGGCCGAAAGCCCGTTCCGTCTCCCCCGTCCTCCCACTACTTCCCACTTCTTCCCACCGCGGATGGTAGGGACCGGGCCGGACGGTGTCAAGCCTCACCGCCCCTGTTTTTCTTCGTTTGTCAGCGAGTTGCGGCCGGCGGCCGGCGACGGGGAGGGGCCCCCTTGCCGAGACCCCGGCCGGGCTCGGGGCCGGCTTCCCACCTTGGCGTATCAATGTCTGGCTTTAGGGGGCCACCGGTGGGAAACCGGCAGACGGCCGTCTGCCTTGGTCCCGGAAACGAAAGAGCCCCGGCCGCGGGGCCGGGGCTCCTCGAACCCACCCGGGGGTCAGTGGGTCTGCGGCGTGTCCGGCGGCTTGATGATCAGCGTCGGCATCGGGTCCGGGCCGTTCGTCCCGCCGTCCGGCGACGGCTTCTCGCGCCAGCCCGGTCCGACCGGGATCGGCGTCATCGGGACCTGCATCGTCGAAACGGTGCCCGAATCCTCGATCAGCCCGAGCGTCAGCGACAGGGCGCTCGCGGCCAGGATCGCCGGCTGGCGGGCCCCGTCGCGCACGACCGTGGGGAGCGGGAACTCGCCAGTCCGGGCCACGCTCTGCATGACCCGCGGCCCGGCGGTCGCGGTGGCCTCCTGCCACCAGACGACGACCGGCGTGCCGTTCGGCAGGAACGCGATCCGCGGGTCGACGTCGTTGCGGCCGTTGGCCACGCCGAGCAGCCGCGGGAAGGTCCAGACGCGTCCGTCGGAAACGGACACGGCGACGTCGAATTCGCCCCCCTGGGCGTAGGCCCAGACCGCCCACATCCGCCCGGCGGGATCGACCGCCATCGTGACCGGGCCGTCCCCCTCGGCGCGGTAGTCGGGTGTGAGGCCGGCCGGCCGCGAAACGGGCGGCGAGCCCGCGAGTGCCGCTCCGCCGCAGAGCGCGAGAGCGGTGACGAGCGTGACAACCTGCCGGTAACTCATCGAGCACCCCCTTTCTCGATGTAGCGGTCGAACTCCCGGACCTCGGGGAGGTTCTGCTCCAGGTTCGGCCGCATGTACTTCAGGCGGCCGAGAGCGATCCTGGCTTCGGCCAGGTTGTCCTCGGCCAGCGCGATCTTCCAGCCGTAGAAGGCGTTCAGGAACAGGATGTCGAGGTACTGCACCTCGCCGCCGCCGGCGATCGAGTTCGACTCGCGGATGAACTGCCGCGCGGCCTCGTAGTCGCCGCGGCGGTAGTGGATCTCCGCCAGCCAGGCCCCGGCCGACGCGACGGTCCAGCGGTGCCCGAGGCGGCGGGCCTCCTCGCGCGCCTCGCGCAGCAGCCGGATCCCCTCGCGGAACTGCCCGCGGGAGGCGTAGATCGGCCCCAGGTTGAGCTTGACCTTGAGCGCCTCGTGCACGTCCCCGGCGTCGCGGTAGCGGGCCAGCGCGTCGTGGTAGTGAGCCAGCGCCTGGTCGTTCTCCTCGCGCTCCTGGTGGATCCGGCCCAGCGCGTGGTGCGCGTAGGCGGCGAGGATCGGCTCGGACAGCGTGCCCGCGACGCTCAGCGCGCGCGAGGCCTCGACCTCGGCCAGCAGCAGGTCGCCGAAGGTCGCGTGCACGTTCGAGAGCTGCAGCAGCGCGCGCACGACGGTGCCGGGCTCGAGGTGGCGCTCGAGCCGCAGCAGCTGGCGGATCTCGTACTCGGAGAGGCTGATCTTCCCCAGCCGGTAGAGCGAAATCGCGGTCGCCAGGCGGATCTTGGCGATCTGGCGCGCCAGCTCGGGCGAGATCGCGTCGGCGTCCTCGCGCTCCTCGAGCAGGTGGCGCGCGCGCTGGAACATGGCGTAGGCGCGCCCGTAGTCGCCGAGCCGGAACTCCTCGTGCCCGCTCCGGACCAGCGCGTCCGGGTCGTTGCTCGCGGGCTGGTTGCGCTCCAGCTCCTCGAGGTCGACCACGTCGGAGAAGGTCTGGATCGAGACGTTGAAGATCCGCGCCAGCGTCCGCAGCTTGTCGAAGGAGGGGTAGCAGATCCCCTTCTCGTAGCGGCTGAGCTGCGAGTTGTCGATCTCGCCGCCGTGGACGCGGGCCTTCTCCTCGACCTTGCGCAGCGAGTAGCCGTACCCCGTGCGCAGGCTGTGGAGGTACTGGCCCAGCTTGACGCTGCCCTTCGCGTCCGCGCCCGCCAGGTCGCGATCGCTCCGGATGGTCTGTTCGGTCCGGGACCTTGCGCTTTCCATATCCGTCTCCCCGGCGAAACCCCGCGACTCGTTGGCCGTACTCTCCCGCAAACGCACGCCGGGCGGCGGGGGATCGCACGGTCCCTGCGGTGGAGATGCAGCGGGCCCGGGTTTCCGCCCCAAGGGTACCGCCGAGGGCCCCCCCGCGCCCGCTCATCGTGTGATCCCGACCAGACGGAGAGCGAATAACAAGCGAAACTCGATCCGTCAGGCGTCTCCGAATCGTCCTATTATGGGTACGCCGATTTGACAGGAGCGGGCTCCGGGCGCAGACTTCCACGAGACGGCACGCCGGTCGTGCCCCCCGGGATCGAGGTGTCCGCTGCTCCCCGCGGCCGGAAGACGCGAGCGCGAGATCCGCCGCCTGCTGATGCGGGCCGTGGTGATCTTCGTCCTGTTCTTCTTCGCGCACGGGGCGGTGGCCGGCTGGATCGCCTTCCGAGACCTCGACCGGCGGGCGCTCCAGGAGAAGCTGCTCGAGACGCGCCAGGTCGCCCGCGCCCTGGCCGACGAACTGGCCCGGGAGGTCGCCCCCCAGGGCTCGCTCGAGTCGGTCCGGCTGATCGAGAGCCAGGCCGTCGTCTCGCGCATGCTCAACGACTGGACGATGCAGACCAAGCTGGTCAGGCGGGCCCAGATCCAGGCGCTCGACGGCCGCGTCATCTTCGAGTTCTTCCCCGAGGCCGGCGGCCGGACGGTGCGCTACGCCGGGACCGCCTTCGGCGGCGCCGCCCCCGTCAGCCCGGACTCCCCCCCGCTCTCGGTGCTCCCCCACCGGCGCGGCGCGCCCGACTTCCAGCCGGTCGGCGGCGAGCGGGTGGTCGAGGTGCCGGTCGGCGGCGGGGCCGCCAAGCTGATCCTGGCGGTCGTGCCCGACGCGCTGGAGAAGGAGGCGCTGGAGCTGCGCCGCTCGCTGATGCGGCAGCTGCTGATCGGCGGGGCGATCAGCTCGGTCATCCTGGTGCTCGCCTTCCTTTATGTCCTGCGGCTGATCCAGCGGACCCGCCGGCTCGAGGCCGAGACGCAGCAGGCCGAGCAGCTGGCCAGCCTCGGCACGCTGGCCTCGGGCCTGGCCCACGAGATCCGCAACCCGCTCAACGCGATGAACATCAACCTCCAGATGCTGGAGGAGGAGCTGGCCACCGCGGGGGTCGACCCCGACGCGCTGCAGCTGCTCAAGAGCAGCCGCGGCGAGGTGCTGCGGCTCGAGCGGCTGGTGAAGGACTTCCTGGCCTTCGCGCGGCCGCGGGTCGAGCGGCGCGAAGAGATCGTCCCGGCCGAGCTGGTGGCGGACGTGCTGCGCTTCTCGCGGCCGCAGTTCCAGGCGGCGGGGCTGCAGCTCGAGCTGCAGTCCGAGGAGGGGACGCCGGTGGTCTGGGTCGATCCGGCCCGGATCCGCCAGGCGCTGCTGAACATCCTGCAGAACGCCCTCGAGGTCAGCCCGGCCGGCGGCAGCGTCGTGGTCACGGTCGGCGCCACCGTCCAGGGCGAGGCGCGGATCGACGTCACGGACCAGGGGCCGGGGATCGAGCCCGAGGCGCTCGAGCGGATCTTCGAGGTCTTCTGGTCGAAGAAGCCGGCGGGGTCGGGGCTGGGCCTGCCGATCGCGCGGCGCTCGGTCGAGCTGCACGGCGGGCGGATCGAGGTCGAGACCGCGCCCGGGAAGGGGAGCACCTTCCGGATCGTGCTCCCCGCCGCCGTGGTCGAGATGGCGCGCGACGGGGGCCGGCCGGACGCGTCGGCCGGCGCGCCGGCGGGGGGC
>CAYZDB010000197.1:0-5897 GCA_964476985.1 uncultured Acidobacteriota bacterium
CAGCTGGAGCAGGTGGGTGCCGAGCGATCCGCCGAAGATCCGCTGCGCGCGCAGCGCCTCCTGGAGCTCGAGCGGCGTGATCCGCCCCTGCTCCACGAGCAGATCGCCCAGCTTCTTCGACACCGACCCCTCCCGCCGGGGGCGGGGACTCAGGGAGTCCCCGGCTCCGGCGCCGCGGCGGCGTCCTGCTCGCGCATCGCGGCCTTGCGCGACAGGCGGATCTTGCCGTTGTTGTCGAGGTCGATCACCTTGACCAGGATCTCGTCCCCCTCCTGCACCTCGTCCGTCGTGTTCTTCACGCGGTGCTCGGCCAGCTCGGAGATGTGGACCAGCCCCTCGGTTCCCGGCAGGATCTCGACGAACGCGCCGAACGAGGTCGTGCGCACCACCTTGCCCAGGTAGATCTTGCCGAGCTCGGCCTCCGCGGTCAGCTCGCGGATGATGTCGGCCGCGCGGCGGGCGCTGTCGAGGTTGACCGAGGCGATGTCGACCCGCCCGTCGTCCTCGATCATGATCTCGCAGCCGGTCTGCTCCACGATCGAGCGGATCATCTTGCCGCCGGGCCCGATCACGTCGCGGATCCGGTCCTTGGAGATGTAGATCGTCAGGATCCGCGGCGCGAACTGCGAGACGTCCGAGCGCGGCGCGGCGAGCGCCCCGTCCATGATGTCGAGCAGCGAGAGCCGGGCGCGACGGGCCTGCTCGAGCGCCTCGCGCATGATGTCGCGGGTCACTCCGGTGATCTTGATGTCCATCTGCAGCGCGGTGATCCCGTCGCGGGTCCCGGTGACCTTGAAGTCCATGTCGCCGTGGTGGTCCTCGGCGCCGGCGATGTCGGTCAGGATCGCGTACTTCTCGTCGCGCATGACGAGGCCCATCGCGATCCCCGCGACCGCCTTCTTGATCGGAACCCCGGCGTCCATCAGCGCCAGCGAGCCGCCGCAGACCGAGGCCATCGAGGACGACCCGTTCGACTCGAGGATGTCCGAGACGATGCGGATCGTGTAGGGGAACTTGTCCTCGTCGGGGATGATCGGGCGCAGCGCCCGCTCGGCGAGCGCCCCGTGCCCGATCTCGCGCCGGCCGGCGCCGCGCAGGAAGCGGACCTCGCCGACCGAGAAGGGCGGGAAGTTGTAGTGCAGCATGAAGCGCTTCTCGCCCTCGAACTCGAGCCAGTCCAGGCGCTGGGTGTCGGCCGAGGTCCCGAGCGTGGTCGTCGCCAGCGCCTGGGTCTCGCCGCGCGTGAACAGCACCGAGCCGTGGGTCCGCGGCAGCGGCCCGACGACGATCGAGACCGGCCGGATCTGGTCGAGGGCCCGGCCGTCGAGGCGGACGCGCTTGTCGATCGTGTGGTTGTGCAGGATCTCGTCCTGCAGGTCGTAGAACGCTTCCTTGACGAAGCGCTCGTCGGCCTTGCGATCCTCCGGGAGCGACGCCACGAGCTCGGCCAGGATCGCGTCGACCCGGGCATACGACTCGAGCTTGCGCGGGATCTGCATCGCCTCGTAGAGCGGGCGCCCGGCCTTCTCGAAGACCATCGCCCGGATGTCCTCCGGGAAGGCCGGCGGCGTGAAGCTGCGCTTGGCCTTGCCGGCAGCAGCGGCGAGCTGCTTCTGCACCGCGATGATCGCGCGGATCGCCTCGTGGCCGGCGAACAGGGCGCCGACGACCTCGTCCTCGGTCGCCTCCTTGGCCCCGGCCTCGACCATCACGATCGCGTCGTCCGTCGCGGCCACGGTGATGTCCAGCTTGCTGGCCTCGACCTGCTCGTGGGTCGGGTTGATCACGAACTTCCCGTCGACCAGGCCGACGCGCACCGCCGCCAGCGGATGCGGGAAGGGGATGTCCGAGAGCGCCAGCGCGAAGCCCGCGCCGGTCAGCGCCAGGACGTCGGGGTTGGTCTCCTTGTCGGCCGAGAGGACCATCGCGATGACCTGCGTCTCGAAGTTCCAGCCCTTGGGGAAGAGCGGGCGCAGCGGGCGGTCGATCAGCCGCGAGCTGAGCGTCTCCTTCTCGTTGGGACGCCCCTCGCGCTTGAAGAAGCCGCCGGGAATCTTGCCCGCGGCGTACATCGCCTCGCGGTAGTCGACGGTCAGCGGCAGGAAGCCGGCGTCGCGCGGGGTCGGAGCGGCCTGGGCCGTGACGAGGACGACGGTGTCGCCCTGGCGGACCGTGACCGAGCCGGCCGCCTGTTTGGCCATCAGGCCGGTTTCGACGATCAGCGGGCGCCCGCCGACGGACACTTCGACTTTGTGATGGGACACGACTCACTCCTCGCGGGCGCCTGGCCCGCCGGCAGGTGCAGGGACGGCATGACGCGACCGAAACGCCGCCGCCCGGGAGAACGCGAGACGCGCGCGGGAAGCGCCGCTCCTCGCCGGAGCGCAGGGCAACCGGGTTACTTGCGGATGCCGAGTCGCTGGATCACGTCGCGGTAGCGGGCCGGATCCTTCCGCCGCAGGTAGTTCAGCAGGCGCCGGCGCTGCCCGACCAGCTTCAGCAGACCGAGACGCGAATGGTGGTCCTTCACGTGGTCGGCGAAGTGGCCGGTCAGGTGGTTGATCCGCTCGGAGAGCAGGGCCACCTGGACCTCGGGGGAACCGGTGTCGCTGGGATGCTGGCGGAACGCGGTGATGATGTCGGACTTCTCGATGCGCTGGGACAACGTCAGACTCTCCCGGGCCCGGAACCCGTCCGCGCCCGCTCGCACTGCTGCCTTCGTTTCAACTCTCGGTCTTGTCGCGGTTTAAGAACGGCGGAGGTTAACACCCGGGGTCCGCGGGGGCAAGCCGCCAGGAGCCTGTTCCCCCCCCGGCGGCGGGGTCCGCCTCGAGCAGCACGGTGCGCGGGGCCAGGTCCCCCCGTTCGTCCACCGCGCCGATCCCGGCCAGCCGGCCGGCCGGGTCGAGGGCCCGGACCGGCCCCGAGACGGCCCCGGACGGGCCGGGGACCGCCCGGCCCTGGGAAAACAGGCGGATCGCTGCCGCGTCCAGGAGCACGGACGGGATCCGCAGCGGGATCCGTTCGAGGTCGATCAGGCGGCCGGCCAGCCCGGGGGCGCCCGCGCTCCAGTCCGGGCGCAGGGCCTGGCGCACCCGGAGGGGGCCGATCCCGGTCCGCCGCAGGGTCTCGAGATAGGCGCCGGTCCCGAGCAGCCGCCCCAGGTCGCGCGCGAGGCTGCGCAGGTAGGTCCCGCTCGAGACCTCCGCGGCGAAGCGCAGGCGTCCTCCCGGGACGCGGGACAACCGAAGCCGGTGAACGGTGACCGGGACCGGGGAGAGCGGGACCTCGTACCCCCGGCGGGCCAGCTCGTGGGCCCGCATCCCGCCGATCTTCTTGGCGGAAAAGGCCGGCGGCTGCTGCAGGTAGCTCCCGCGCAGCCGCTGCTCGGCGGCCCGCACCACGGCGGCGGGCGGGGTCGGGACGGGAGGGAACGACACCCCCTCCATCCCCTCGAGGTCGCCGGTCGGCGACTCGGCGCCCAGCACCACGATCCCGACATAGGACTTCGGCCAGCCGTGGAGGTACTGCAGCAGGCGGGTGGCCGGCCCGACCAGGCAGGGGAGGAGCCCGGTCGCGAACGGGTCGAGGGTCCCCGCGTGGCCCACGCGGCGGAAGCCCAGCTCGCGCCGGACCCAGCGCACGACGTCGTGGCTCGTGCGCCCCGCGGGCTTGTCGAGCAGCAGCAGGCCGGAGAGCAGGGGGGCCGGCGGCCGCGTCATCCCAGGATGTCGCGCGCGATCTCGCTGACCCCGCCCGGCGCGGCCCGCTCCGCTTCCTCGACGATCCGGTCGAAGCGCCGCTCGAGCGGGGGATCGGAATCCGCGACCGAGGCGAAGGCGAGCTGGGCCCGCTGCAGGAGATCCTGGTGGTCGACCTCGGCGGTGGCGACGTTGTGGCGGGCGCGCGTCCCCTCGAGCAGGGAGCGCACGACCCGCCGCTTGTCCTTGAGCGACGCGCAGCCCGGCAGGAAGAGCTCGATCACCAGCAGGCCGACCCGCATCCCGCCCCCGGTGCCGGCTACGCCGACGCGCCCGGGTCGAGCGACTCGCGGCGCGTCATCTCGATCGTGAAGGCCTCGATCTCGTCCCCCGGCTTCAGGTCGTGGTAGCGCTCGAGGGCGACGCCGCACTCGAAGCCGGCGCGCACTTCGCGCGCGTCGTCCTTGAACCGGCGCAGCGTCGCGATCTTCCCGGTGTGGACCACCACGTTGTCCCGCAGCAGCCGCACCTGCGCGTCGCGCCGCACCACCCCCTCGGTGACGTAGCAGCCCGCGACCGTTCCGATCTTGGCGATCCGGAAGACCTGGCGCACCTCCACCCGGCCGAGCGCGACCTCCTTCTCGACCGGCGAGAGCTGGGCCAGCATCGCCTTCTTGATCTCCTCGGTCACGTTGTAGATCACCGTGTGGAGCCGGATGTCGACCCCCTCCTCGCGGGCGACGTCCGAGACGCCGCGGTCGGGGCGGACGTTGAAGCCGACCACGATCGCGCGGCTGGCCGAGGCCAGCAGGATGTCGGTCTCGCTGATCGCCCCGGTGCCGGAGTGGATCACCCGCACCGTGACCTCGCTGGTCGAGAGATCCTCGATCGACTTCCGCAGCACCTCGACCGAGCCCTGCACGTCCGCCTTGACGACGATCGCCAGCTCGCTGACCTCGCCCTCCTTGATCTGCTGGTGGAGGGTCTCGAGGGTCGGGAGCTTGGTGCGGCGGGCGGCTTCCTCCTCGCGGCGCTTGGTCTGGCGGTAGAGCGCGATCTGGCGCGCGCGCTGCTCGTCGGGGAAGACCTGCAGCGTGTCGCCGGCCAGCGGGACGTCCTCGAGCCCCATCACGACCACCGGGGTCGACGGTCCGGCCTCGGTGATCCGCTTCTCGTGCTCGTCGACCAGCGCGCGCACGCGGCCGACCAGCGAGCCGACGACGAAGACGTCGCCGACGCGCAGGGTGCCGTTCTGGACCAGCACGGTGGCGATCGGGCCGCGCGCCTTGTCGAGCTTGGCCTCGAGCACGGTCCCGGCCGCGGGAACCTCCGGGTTGGCGCCGAGCTCCTGCATGTCGGTCACCAGCAGGATCATCTCGAGCAGGTTGTCGATGCCGGTGAGGGCCTTGGCCGAGACGTCGACCGCGACGACGTCGCCGCCGAAGTCCTCGACCAGCACGCCGCGGTCCGCCAGCTGCTGCTTGACGCGGTCGGGCCGGGCCCCGGCCTTGTCCACCTTGTTGACGGCGATGACGAGCGGCACCTCGGCCGCGCGGGCGTGGTTGATCGCCTCGATGGTCTGCGGCATCACGCCGTCGTCCGCGGCCACGACGAGAACCACGATGTCGGTCACGCGTGCGCCGCGGCTGCGCATCATCGTGAAGGCCTCGTGGCCCGGGGTGTCGAGGAACACGATCTCCCGGTCCACGCCCTCGCGGCGGTGCTTCACCTTGTAGGCGCCGATGTGCTGGGTGATGCCGCCCGCTTCGCGCTCCGCGACCCGCGTCTTGCGGATGGCGTCGAGCAGGCTGGTCTTGCCGTGGTCGACGTGGCCCATGAAGGTCACGACCGGGGCGCGCGGGGCCTTCTTCTCGGCGGCCTGCGCGGCGGCCTCGGCCGACTGGCCGGACATCGCCTCGGCGATCGCCTCCTGCTCGACGCCGACGACCGTCACCGTGCCGCCGAAGTTCTCGACGACCCAGCGGGCCGTCTCCTCGTCGAGTGCGTGGTTGATCGTCGCCATCACGCCGCGCTGCAGGAACAGGCGCGTGATGATGTCCTTGGCCTTGCGGTTCATCCGCTCCGCGAGGTCCTTGATCGAGACCCCCTCGGAGACCCGCACCTCGCCCACCGGCGGCTCGGCCTCGACGGGCCGGCGCGGGGCGGCGGGTTGCGGACGCGCGGCGGGCGCGGGCG
>CAYZDB010000198.1:0-5859 GCA_964476985.1 uncultured Acidobacteriota bacterium
CGTCGTGCCACAGTGGCTGGCGCGGCCGGCCGCCCCGGCCGCCGCGGCGTGGGCGCGCCTGACGGGGACCGAACCGCGCTTCACCCCTGACTCGCTCCTGGCGCTCCGCACCGGCCATCCCCGGATCGACCACGGCAAGGCGGCGGCCGAACTGGGCTTCCGCCCGCGGCCGCTGCGCGAGACGGTCGGCGACGCGCTCGACTGGCTCGCCGCGGAGGGCCGGCTCGGCCGCGGCGCCGCGGGAGCGTCGCGGTGACGGACCTCGCCGCACCGGGCCTGCTCCTGGCCGCGTGGCTCGCGGTCGCCGGGCTGGTCTTCGTGGCGCTGCTGTTCCTTCCCGCGCCCTACGGGCGGCACGCGCGGGCCGGGTGGGGGCCCACCCTTCCCGCGCGCACCGGGTGGGTGCTGATGGAGCTTCCCGCGGTGCTCGTGGTGGCGACCCTGTTCGCCGCGTCGGACCGGACGCGCTCCCCGGTCGCGATCGCATTCCTCCTGCTCTGGGAGCTGCACTACGTCCAGCGCGCGCTGGTCTACCCGTTCCGCGCGCGCCACTCGGCGCGCGGCCTGCCGCTGGTCGTGGTGGCGATGGGACTGGTCTTCAACCTCGTCAACGGGGCCTTCCAGGGCTCCGCGCTGTTCTTGGCCGAACCGGCCCGCGGCGCCGCCTGGCTGCGCGACCCGCGGTTCCTGGCCGGGACCGCCCTGTTCCTCGGCGGGATGGCGATCAACTGGAGCGCCGACGCGACGCTGCTCCGGTTGCGCCGCCCCGGGGCGTCGGACTACGGGGTCCCGCGCGGCGGGCTGTTCGAGTGGGTCTCCTGCCCCAACTACCTGGGCGAGATCGTCGAGTGGGCGGGCTGGGCGATCGCGACCTGGTCCGTCGCCGGGCTCGCCTTCGCGCTCTGGACCGCGGCCAACCTCGTGCCGCGGGCCCTGGCGCACCACCGCTGGTACCGCGAGCGGTTCCCCGGCTATCCGCCGCAGCGCCGCGCGATCGTCCCGTTCCTGCTCTGACCGGGAGGCGTGCGGCGGATCAGCGTCGCAGCGCCAGGAACACGCCGGCGAAGATCAGTGCGGCCCCGGCCAGGACCCGCGGCGCGGGACGCTCGCCGAACAGCAGGGCCGACAGCGTCGCCGCGATCACCGGCTGCACGTAGATGAACAGCGCGACGACCGAGGACGGCACCCGCGCCAGCGCCCAGTAGTTGAGGACGTAGGTCAGCACGGTCGCAAAGACTACGACGAAGGCCGCGAGCCACCAGGCCCGGGCGCTCACCGCGGCCGGATCGAAGGACAGCAGGGCCGGCCAGGCCACGGCCAGGATCCCGAGCGCGCCGAAGCCCATCAGCACCGCGGTCGCCGCGAGCGGGTCGGTCCGCACCAGGAGGTCACGCGAGATCACCAGGAACAGCGAGAACGAGATCGAGTTGGCCAGCGTGAGCAGGTCGCCGGCCAGCGTCTGGCTGGAGAAGGCGGCCTGGCCGAAGGGCCAGATCACCAGCAGCACGCCGGCCAGCGCCACGGCGACGGCCAGCGCCTTGCGGCCGGTGAACCGCTCCCGGCCCGCGGCGACCGCGAAGACCAGCGCGAAGACCGGGATGCTGGTGTTGATCAGCGCGGAGTGCGTCGGGGTCGTGCGCTTGAGCCCTTCCACGAAGCAGAGCTGGTTGATCACCACGCCGAACAGCGCGTAGGTCGCGAGCCGCCGCAGGTCGGCCCGCGCCGCGGGCAGCCGCCGGCGCGCCAGGCGCACGATCGCGAACAGGATCAGCGCCGCCGCGGTGATCCGGATCGCGGCCCAGGCGCGCGGCGGGATCTCCGCCAGGACGAGCTTGGCGGCCAGGTAGTGCAGCCCGAAGCAGAGCTGCACCGCGAGCAGCGCGGCGACGACGGCGGCGCGCTCGCGCGACGGGTGGTCGTGAAGGGTCATCGGGCTCCCGGGGACGGGAGAGTATCGCGCGGCCCGGGGCTCCGCGGGGTTGACACGGGGACCACGCGCCGCGCTACAGTGCGGCGCCCGCGGCGGGTCGCGGGCCGGAGGGGTCGCCATGAACGCGCTCGCGCTGCTGGCGCAGTCGGGGCTGGAGTCGACGGGGTGGCTGGTCCAGTGGTGGACCAGCTGGTACGGGTGCGGGGCCGGCCTTGTCACCTACGCCGTGGTGGCCTGGTCGCTGATGACGATCGCCCGGAAGACCGGCCACGGCGACAACGCCTGGTGGGCCTGGGTCCCGGTCCTCAACGCGCTGCTCGCGCTGCAGATCGCCGGCCGCCCGTGGTGGTGGATCCTGCTGCTGCTGATCCCCTGCGTCGACCTGGTCTTCGCCGCGATCCTGCTGATGGACCTGGCGGCCCGGCGCGGCAAGCCCGCCTTCCTCGGGCTGCTGGCGATGATCCCGTGCGTCCAGCTCGTCGCCTTCCCGATGATCGCTGCCGGGGACTAGGCGGCGCGCGCGAGCCCGAGCACCCACCACCCCAGCAGCGCCGCGAGGAACGCGGCGAGCGCGGCCGCGAAGGCGCGGTCGGCTGCCTTCCGGCGCGGGCCGCTCCAGCCGGCGAGGCCGGCCGCGCAGAGCGCGGCCAGGACCGCCGCCAGCCCCAGCAACGGCAGGGCGAAGGGGTGGGCCTGCGCGGCCGCGCGGAGCTGGCCGTGCAGCGCCAGCACGACCGCGCGCGTCATCCCGCAGCCGGCGCAGGGCAGGCCGGCGACGAGTCGGAACCAGCAGGTGGCGGGAAGGCGCCAGCCGAAGAGCTGCAGCGCGACCCCGCCCTCCTCCAGCGACGGCTCGATCAGCAGCCCGGCGGCGAGCGCGGCCCCCAGCCCGGCGAGCACGGCGAGGTCGCGCCGCCGCTGCCGGCGGTCGCCGGTCAACCGACCTCCGCCAGCCGCAGCCGGTCCCCGTGGCGCCGCAGCGCCTCCTCGTGGAGGGGGCGCGGGACGCCGGCCTCCCCCCGTTCGTCGACGAGCCGGAAGGCCGCTTCGCGCGACGCCAGCAGCAGGTCCTGGTGCCGCACGATGTCGGCCGTCCGGAACGACGGCAACCCGGACTGCGCGGTGCCGGCCAGCTCGCCCGGGCCGCGCATCCGCAGGTCCTGTTCGGCGACCTGGAATCCGTCGTCGGTTCCTTCGAGCACCTTGAGCCGGGCCAGCGCCTCGGGCCCCGCCTCGCCCGAGGCCAGCAGCACGCAGTACGACTTGAGATCGCCGCGGCCGACGCGGCCGCGCAGCTGGTGCAGCTGCGCCAGCCCGAAGCGGTCGGCGTCCTCGACCACGATCACCGAGGCTTCGCGCACGTCGATCCCGACCTCGATCACGGTCGTGGCGACCAGGATCCGGACCTCGCCCGAGGCGAAGCGCTCGAGGTTCCGCTGCCGCTCGGCCGGCTTCATCCGGCCGTGGACCAGCGCGACCGGCGCCTCCGGGAAGCGCGCCGCGTACTCGCGCAGCCCCTCCTCGGCCGCCTTCAGTCCGGCGCTCCCCTCCTCCACCGCGGGACGGACGACGAAGATCCGGCGGTCCTCGGCCAGCGCGCGCCGCACGCCATCCATCACCCCGTCGCGCTGGTCGTGCAGCCGGACGACGGTCCGGATCGGGCGGCGGCCGGGCGGCTTCTCGTCGAGGATCGAGACGTCGAGGTCGCCGTAGGTCACCATCGCCAGCGTGCGCGGGATCGGCGTCGCGGACATCACGAGCGTGTCGGGGTGGGTCCCCTTGGCCGCCAGGTCGGCCCGCTGCTCGACCCCGAACCGGTGCTGCTCGTCGATCACGACCAGGCCGAGCCGCGCGAAGGCGGTGCTCTCGGAGAACAGCGCGTGGGTCCCGACCACGATCCGCGCGCGGCCGGAGGCGATCCGTTCGCGGGCCTCGCGCTGCAGCGGCGCGGGGAGCCCGGCGGTCAGCAGCTCGACCCGCTGGCCGGCCGGGAGCAGGAGCCGCTGCAGCGAGGCCGCGTGCTGCTGCGCGAGGATCTCGGTGGGCGCCATCAGCGCCGCCTGCCAGCCGTTCTCGGCGGCGGCCAGCATCGCCAGCGCGGCGACCACGGTCTTGCCCGAGCCGACGTCGCCCATCAGCAGGCGGTTCATCGGCCACGGGGCGCGGAGGTCCTCGTCGATCTCGGCCACGACCCGCCGCTGCGCGGCGGTCAGCTCGAACGGCAGCAGCGCGACGAGCCGCGCGCGCAGCGCGTCGTCGATCGCGTAGCCGCCGCTGCGCCGCTCCGCCCGGCGCCGGAAGCGGCGCAGCGCCACCCCCAGCTCGAGCAGGAAGAACACCTCGAAGGCCAGCCGGCGGTGGCCGGGAGTGCGCGACTCCGCCAGCTCGGCGGCGTCGGCCTCCGGCGGCGGGCGGTGGACCGCGCGCAGCGCCTCGAGCCGGCCCGGAAAGCGGTACGGGGCCAGCAGCGCGGGCGGGAACGGGTCGGGGACCTCGTCGAGCCCGGCCAGCGCGGTCCGGATCGCGGCCCGCATCCGCTTCGGCGTGAGCGGCCCGACCTTCTCGTAGACCGGCAGCCAGCCCAGCGCCTCGGCCGGGTCCTCGCCGTCGCGCACGAGGTCGAAGTCGGGCGAGTGGAGCTCGACCTTCCGCCCGGTCAGCCGCGGCGTGCCGTGCACGACGAGCCGGGTGCCGGGGGTCATCCACTGGCCCAGGTATCCCCGGTTGAAGAAGACGAGCGGGAGCGCGCCGGTCCCGTCGTCGAGCAGGACCGTCAGGATCTCCATCCCGCGGCCGCGGGTGCGGATCAGCCGCGCCGAGAGGATCTGGCCGAAGGCCGTCAGCTCCTCGCCGGCACGGGCCTCGGCCAGCGGCCGGGGGCGGCGGCGGTCCTCGTACCGGAACGGCAGGCAGGCCAGCAGGTCGCCGACGCTGACGACCCCCTTCTCGGCCAGCTCGGCGGCCCAGCGCGGCCCGATCCCGCGCAGCGCCGTGACCGGGTCGTCGATCCCGACCCGGCTCACGCCGCGCGCCGGGCGGCCCGGCTCACGCGCCCCCCGCCGCACCGGGCGGCAGCGGTGCGATCGCGCCCCGCGCCAGCAGCCCCGCGACGGCGCGCGCGATCTCGACGTCCGCGGCGTCGATCCGCTCCAGCATCGTGTCCAGGCTGGAGCGCTCGCGCGCCTCGCGGATCACGGCCAGCTCGAGCGGCGAGAGCGAGGCGGGGCTCGCCAGCAGCTCGCGCACCCCCTCGGCCACGCCCACCGGCGTCGAGCCGGGCGGCAGCTGGGCCCGCAGGCGCGCCAGGTCGTCCAGCGCCACCAGCGCGTCCATGACCAGGCGCTCCGCGCTCGGCCCCAGGTCGTCGGCCACCGACGTGTCGTCGTGCGGCTCGAAGCGGAAGTCGGCGTCGCCCCACCCGACCATCCGGTTGAGCGCCTTGCGCCCGCGCGCCGCGCCCGCGACCGCCCCGACGATCCGCCCCTCGCGGACGTGCACGCGCCCGTCCTCGCGGCCGGCCACCCGCAGCGTCCCGGTCTTGCCGTTGACCGCCAGCAGCTGGAGCAGGTCGGCGATCGGGAAGTGGCTGGTGTGGCCGGCCAGCGCCCGCGGCCCGCCGCCGCCGTCCGCCGCCGCGGCGCGGGTGCGGTCCAGGATCAGCCCGACCCGGACCAGCAGCTCCTCCACCGCGAACGGCTTGCAGAGGTAGTCGTAGGCCCCCAGCCGGAAGCCCCTCAGCCGCTCCGGGATTTCGCGGTGGCTGGCCAGGAAGACCAGCGGGATCTCGGCGAAGCGCGGATCCCCTTTGACCGCCTCGCAGAAGGCCCAGCCGTCCATCTCGGGCATCGCGACGTCGGTGATGATCAGGTCGGCGCCGGCGTCCTCGAAGCGGCCGAGCGCCTCGGCCCCGCCCGCGGCGGCGACGACCG
>CAYZDB010000199.1:0-5815 GCA_964476985.1 uncultured Acidobacteriota bacterium
ACGCGGCGGTACGGCGACTCGATGAAGCCGTAGTCGTTGATCCGCGCGTAGCAGGCCAGCGAGCTGATCAGGCCGATGTTCGGACCTTCCGGCGTCTCGATCGGGCAGATCCGGCCGTAGTGCGAGGGGTGGACGTCGCGGACCTCGAAGCCCGCGCGCTCGCGCGACAGTCCGCCCGGCCCGAGCGCCGAGAGCCGCCGCTTGTGGGTCACCTCGGACAGCGGGTTGGTCTGGTCCATGAACTGCGAGAGCTGCGAGGAGCCGAAGAACTCCTGCACCGCGGCCACGACCGGCTTGGCGTTGATCAGGTCGTGGGGCATCGCGGTCGTCATTTCCTGGTAGACCGACATCTTCTCCTTGATCGCCCGCTCCATGCGGATCAGGCCGATCCGGAACTGGTTCTCCAGGAGTTCGCCGACCGAGCGCACGCGCCGCGAGCCCAGGTGGTCGATGTCGTCCAGCTGGCCCTCGCCGCCGGGCAGCCGCATGAAGTAGCGGATCACCGCGTAGAAGTCGTCGGGGTGGAGGATCTTCTCCTCGAGCGGCCGCGACAGCCCCAGCTTGGTGTTGAACTTCAGCCGGCCCACGCGCGAGAAGTCGTAGCGCTGCGGGTCGAAGAACATCGCGTTGAACAGCTTGGTCGCCTGGTCGAGCGTCGGGGGGTCGCCGGGGCGCAGCTTGCGGTAGATCTCGAGCAGCGCCTCCTCGGGCGTGTTGACCGAGTCCTTGCGCAGCGTCTCGTGGAGCACCGGACCGGCGGGGTCGTTGTCGGGGAAGAAGACCACCAGTCGCTCGATCTTCGCGGCGCGCAGCTTGGCCAGCATCTCGGGCGCGATCGCGTCGTTGACGTCGGCCAGGACCTCGCCGGTCTCCGGGTTGACGACCGGCTCGAGCGCGACGGCGCCCGAGAAGTCCTCGTCGGCCACCGGCACGTAGGCGATCCCCGCCTCCTCGAGCCGCCGCAGGTTGGCCTTGCGGATCTTGACGCCCTTGCGCAGCACGACCTTCCCGTCGGGGCCCTTCAGCTCCTCCGGCGAGCGGCGCTGCAGCAGGCCGGGCCCCACGCCCCAGAGCACCCGCTCCTTCTCGATCAGGATCTCGGTCGGCGTGTAGAACTCGCGCAGGATCTCCTCGTCCGCGGAGAGCCCGAGCGCGCGCAGGAAGACCGTGCCCAGGAACTTCCGCTTCCGGTCGATCCGGACGTGCAGGATGTTCTTCTGGTCGAACTCGAACTCGACCCACGCGCCGCGGTACGGGATGACCTTGGCCATGTAGGTCGTGCGGTCCGGCGAGGCCTGAAAGAAGACGCCCGGCGAGCGGTGCAGCTGGCTGACGATGACGCGCTCGGTGCCGTTGATGACGAAGGTCCCGTTCTCGGTGAGCATCGGGATCTCGCCGAAGTAGACCTCCTGCTCCTTGATGTCGCGGATGCTCTTGGCGCCGGTCTCGGGGTCCTTGTCGTAGACGATCAGGTGGACCGTGACCTTGAGCGGCACGTTGAAGCTCATGCCGCGGGCCTGGCACTCGTCGACCGAGTACTTGAACTTGAGCTCGACCGGCTCGCCGCACTCCTCGGAGACCGGCACCGTGTTCCGGTTCATCTCCCCGCAGTGCGGGCAGGCGACCTCGGGGCTCTTGGTCTCGCGCACGATGAACGGCTGGTTGCAGGCCCGGCAGACCTGCCGCAGGTGGTGGATCCCCTGCAGCACGTCGTCCTTGCTGGCCCAGGTGCCGATCGAGTAGTTCACGAACTCGAGGCTGCACGTCTCCCGGAAGTCCTCGATCGGGAAGATCGACTTGAAGACGGCCTGCAGTCCGATGTCCTCGCGGTCCTCGGGTGCGGTGTACATCTGGAGGAAGCGCTCGTAGGAGCGCTTCTGCACCTCGATCAGGTTCGGGACCTTGACCTTGGTCCGGATCCGGGAGAAATCGGTGCGGAAGCGAGGGGCTTTCTCGGCGGTCGCCATCGGAGGTCACCCTTCTCGGAACGGCCCGGGCGCGCACCCAGCGGGGCGCGACCGGACTCCAGGGAACATCAGCAGCAGGACGCCGCGACCGGTCCCGTCGGACCGGCGCGGCGCACGACACCCCGGGGCCGGGTCCGGGACCCGACCGACCGGGGCTCGTCGCTCGGCCGGAGGGCGGCCCCGCGGGGCGGGGCCGGCCGGCCGTGGTATCGCGTGCGGCGCAAAGCGGGTTCTCCGCGGGGCCGCTACTTGATGGTGACCTTCGCTCCGACTTCCTCGAACTTCTTCTTCATGTCCTCGGCGGCCTGCTTGGTGACGCCGTCCTTGACGGTCTTCGGCGCCCCCTCGACGAGGTCCTTGGCTTCCTTCAGGCCGAGGCCGGTGATCTCGCGGATCACCTTGATGACCTTGATCTTGTCGGCGCCGATTTCCGTCAGCACGACCTCGAACTCGGTCTGTTCCTCGACGGCGGCGGCCGGAGCGGCGCCCCCGCCGCCCGCGGCGGCCACGGCGACCGGCGCTGCGGCGGACACGCCCCACTTCTCCTCGAGCACCTTCACGAGGCTCGCGGCCTCCATGACGGTGAGCCCGCTGAGCTGTTCTGCGATCTGATTCAGGTCTGCTGCCATGGTCCTGGTTCTCCTGCCGGTTCGGCCGGAGCGCCGAACCCGATGGTCGTTGTCTTCTTCAGCGGGAGCGCCGGTGCGCCCCGCGTTTCGTCAGTTCGTTGCGCCGCCTTCGGCGCCGTCCGCCCGCTGCTTGTTCACGTACACGAGCTGCGTCGCGGGCGTGTTGATCAGCCGCACCAGGGTCGTGGCCGGCGCCAGGATCACCCCGAGCAGCATCGCCCGGGCCTGCTCGATCGTCGGCAGGTCCGCGATCGTCTTGACCTCGGGCCCGCGCACCGCGGTCGAGCGGTCGACCAGCGCGGCCCGGATCTTCAGCGCCGGGTGGTCCTTGGCGAAATCGAACAGGCTCTTGGCCGCCGCCGCCGGCTCGCTGGGGTGGTGGACCACCGCCGTCGGGCCGCGGAAGTCCTCGTCGAGCAGCGCAATCGGGCTGCCCTCCGCCGCCCGCCGTGCCAGGCGGTTCTTGACCACGACCATCCGCGCGCCCTTCTTGCGCAGGGTGGCGCGCAGGCCGTTGATCTCGTTGCTGGTCAGCCCCGCAAGGCTGACCAGGAACAGGCTGTTGGCGCCGTCGAACACGAGGCGGATCTGGTCCACCATCGCGCTCTTCTCGGCCCTCGTCCTGACCATGATCGACTCCCTTCCGCGTCAGGCCCGTTCGGCCTGCTGGAGCTTGTCCACGTCCGCGAGGTCGATCTGGATGCTCGGGCTCATCGTGGACGATACGTACACCGACTTGATGTAGCGACCCTTCGAGCTCGACGGCTTGGCGCGCTGCACCGCCGTCACGAACGCGCGGAAGTTGTCCGCGAGCTGGTCGGGCGAGAACGAGCGCTTGCCGAGGATCCCGTGGATGATCGCCGTCTTGTTGACGCGGAACTCGACCTTGCCGCCCTTGATCTCCCGGACCGCGCGACCGATGTCGGTCGTGACGGTGCCGGTCTTCGGGTTGGGCATCAGGCCGCGCGGACCGAGCACCTTTCCGAGCTTGCCCAGGTCGCGCATCACGTCGGGCGTCGCGACGACCGCTTCGAAGTCGAGCTGGCCGCCGGTGATCTTCTCGACCGCCTCGGGGCCGGTCCAGACGATGTCGGCGCCGGCCTCCTGGGCCTCGCCGAACTTCTCGCCGCCGACGATCGCGAGCACGCGCAGGGTCTGGCCGGTGCCGTGCGGCAGGCTGACCGTGCCGCGGACCATCTGGTCGGCGTGGCGCGGGTCGACGCCCAGCAGCATCGCGATCTCGACCGTCTCGTCGAACTTGGCGTAGGCGACCTCCTTCAGCTTCCCGAAGGCGTCGTCGATCATGTAAGGGCGCTTGTCCATTCGCTGGATCGCGCTGTCGTACTTTTTCCCGTGCCGCGGCATGCTCCGTCTCCTTCTCGCTCGCCGTCGCTTCAGTCGACGATTTCGATGCCCATGCTGCGGGCACTGCCCTCGACGGTCCGGATCGCCGCGTCGACGTCCCCGGCCGTCAGGTCCGGGGCCTTCGTCTTCGCGATCTCGGCGACCTGGGCGCGGGACACCTTGCCGACCTTCTTGCGGTTCGGCTCCCCGGAGCCCTTCTCGACGCCCGCGGCACGGAGCAGCAGGATCGAGGCCGGCGGGGTCTTGGTGATGAAGGTGAAGGTGCGGTCCGAGTAGACGGTGATGAGCGCCGGGATGATCAGGCCTTCCTGCCCCTGGGTGCGGGCATTGAAGGTCTTGCAGAACTCCATGATGTTGACGCCGTGCTGGCCGAGCGCAGGGCCGACCGGCGGCGCGGGCGTCGCCTTGCCCGCCGGGCACTGCAGCTTGACCAGGGCGACGACTTTCTTCGCCATCTGCGACCTCTACGGCGGGGTCTTCCCGCCTCCCCTTTGGGTTCCGCGCGCTCGCGCGCACGCCGGCGGCCAGGGTGAGACGCCGGGGAGCGGTCGGCCGGCCCGCGCCGCGGGCCGGAACGCCGCCGTTACTCGGGCCGCTTCACCTGGTGGAACTCCAGTTCCACCGGAGTCGAGCGTCCGAAAATGCTCACCATCACCTTCAGCGTGGAGCGGTCCTCGTTGACCTCTTCGACGACGCCGGTGAAGTTGCTGAACGGCCCGTCGGTGATCTTCACCGTCTCGCCCACGCGGTAGTCGAACTTCGGCTTCGGCTTCTCCTGGGTGACGTGGACCTGGTTCAGGATCCGGTCCACCTCTTCCTGGGTCAGCGGCATCGGCTTCTGCGAGCCGCCGACGAAGCGCGTCACCTTCGGCGTGGACCGCACCACGTGCCACGCCTCGTCCGACATCTCCATCTGCACCAGGACGTAGCCCGGGAAGAACTTCTTCCGGGTCACGACCTTCTTTCCGTCCCGCACCTCGACCACGTCTTCGGTCGGGACCAGGATCTCGCCGATCCGGTCACCCATCCCGTAGGCGTCGGCCCGCTGCCGCAGCGACTGCTTCACCTTGTTCTCGAAGCCGCTGTAGGTGTGGATGATGAACCACTGCATCCGGCTCGTGTCGGGCCCCGCCGCCGGCACGCCGAGCGCCGCGGCACCGTCGCCGCCGTCCGTCCCCGGCCTCCCGTCCTGGCTGTCCAACTCACCGATCACGATCGTCCGCTCCCCGGTTGCCCTGCCGTGGCACGCCCGTCACGCGGCGCGCAGCAGCACGTGGCGCTGGATGAAGGCGAGCACGAGGTCCACGACCCCCAGGTACGCGGCGAAGATCAGGATGGTCACGACCACGACCAGCGTCGTGCCGTAGACCTCCTTCCTCGTCGGCCAGGAGACGCGCTTGAGCTCCTTCCAGACGCTCTCGAAGAAATCCCGGATCTTGGTCCACCAGTTCACTTCCGCCTCCGACCCTCTCGAACGCCCCGCGGGTGGCACGGGAGGAGGGACTCGAACCCCCAACCTACGGTTTTGGAGACCGTTGCTCTGCCAGTTGAGCTACTCCCGTCCGTGCCGCGCTCAGCGCGTTTCCTTGTGCGCGGTGTGCTTCCGGCAGGACCGGCAGAACTTCTTCTTCTCCAGCCGGTCCGGGGTGGTCTTCTTGTTCTTCGTCGACGTGTAGTTCCGGCGCTTGCAGTCGCCGCACGCCAACGTGATGTTCTCGCGCATCGTCGTCGCCTCGCGTTCGCGTGCGGGCCGTCATTCGGGCCGCCAGGAAGGGCGGTCCCTGCGACGGCCCGTCCGTCGGTTATTCCATCACCTCGGTCACGGTGCCGGCGCCGACCGTCCGACCGCCCTCG
>CAYZDB010000200.1:0-5766 GCA_964476985.1 uncultured Acidobacteriota bacterium
CGGGCGCCGGCCACGCCGTCGCCCGGGAGGAGACCCACCGTGCGCGCCCGAACCGCCGTCCTCGCGCTGCTGACCGCCTTCGCCGCCGCCCTCTCCGGCGCCGCGCTCGCCGGCCCGCCGCCGGCCTCCTGCACGCCGGCCGGTGGCAACGGCTGCAACCTGAACTCCGACATCATGGTGTTCGGCGCCGCGCAGGGCGCCTACCGGATCGAGGGGCGGATCACCGCGTGCACGCGCTGCCTGCCGGGCGCGCCGACCGACCCGCCGGGAACGCTCCTCGTCGACGGCCAGGTCAAGATCGACTTCGGACCCTACGACCCCGCGCTCTGCAGCGCGACCGAGCAGGTCGTCAGCGTCGAGCTGTCGAAGGACGGTCCAATCCGCCCCGGCGCCGCCGACGGCGGGCCCGGCGGCAACGAGCCGACGTACGTTCCCTCCTACCCCAACGCGCTCTACCTGGGCCTGCCGGTCGCCCCGCTGCGCACGGCGTGCGTCGACGCGCGGCGCCTGTCGTACCGGATCCCGAAGCTCTTCCTGACGGGCGACGGCGGGGCCTTCACCTTCGATCCGACCCAGGCGCCGGACGACCCGAGGCTCGACCTGCCCGAGACGGTGCGCGGCGCGCTCGCCGGGCAGCCGGTGCGCACGATCCCGCTCAACCGGTTCTACTTCACCCAGGACCTGCGCCTCTCCTTCGACGACCTCTACGACGCGGCCTCAACGCTGCGGATCTGGCCCGACGCGCTCCCCTTCCGGATCGGGCCGCGCCAGGCCTTCTTCACCGAGCAGCAGGTACGGTTCACCGCGCCGGGCCCCTCCGGCGGCGGCCCGACCGCCTACACGCCGGTCCCGCCCGACGGCAGCCCCGCGACCGGCCTCGCGCCCGTTCAGATCCGGGCCTGCAGCGACCCGACCGGCGGCTTCCCCTGCACGGTCGGCAGCGTCGCCAACGCGGGCTACCTCCTCTCGTCCGCCTGGAAGGTCAACGACGGCGCGTTCACCGTCGACGGGATGGACTTCGAGCTGGAGCTGGCCACCGGCCAGCTCGTGCGCTACGAGACGCTCTTCCCGGCGCGCGCGCTGGTCGAACTGCGCGGCCCCGCGCTGGTCTCGATCGACGCCAGCCGGATCACCAGCGGGCGCTTCGACGGCGGCACGCTGCAGTACCAGATCGGCCGCGACGCCTGCGCGACCGGAACCGACCTCCGCCGCCACGAACTGGCGGGCGGCGCGAGCCGGCCTCAGCTCGGACCGGACGGCAGCCTGCTCGCGGCGGTGATCGACCTGAACGCCAACCAGCTCGCCGGCAGCGCCGACCCGATCGAGTGGACCTACAACGCGGCGAGCGGCCTCAAGTGCGGCACGCTCCACGTGCCGGAGGCCGTGGCCGACCTGCTGCCGCAGCGCGACTGGCTCGACAGCGCCGTCCCGACCGTGCTCGGCCGCGGGCTCTACGCCGGCGTCAACTTCAACCGCGACCGGGCCTGCCGCAGCAGCGGCGGCGCCCTGCTGCAGAAGCTGTGCGTCGTCGACGCCGACTGCGACACGGCGGCCGGCGAGAGCTGCGCCGACGCCGGCTTCGCCCCGCTCTGCCCCGCCTTCGACGGCGAGGCCACCTGGACCGCGACGATCGAGGGGCACCCGCGCACGACGACCTTCGTCCCCGACGCCCCCGCCAGCTCCGGGCGCGAGATCGCCTTCGTCGCGCGCTACTCGGGGATCACCGGCGTCTTCGACGGCGGCGAGACGCCCTTCACGATGGGCGACCCGGCGCAGAACGAGTTCGAGTTCCGGATCGAGACGCTCGGCACCGCTTTCAAGTCCTCGCGCAGCCAGCTCGGCGACACGATCACGCGCGGCTCGCTGGTCGTGCCGTGGCCGGCCGACACCGACGTCCCGTTCGAGGAGATGCGGGTCTGCGACTGCGGCCGGATGGACGGCGGGCGCACGCCGCAGGTGCTGCTCGAGCGCGAGCTGGGCTACTGGGCCCAGACCTTCTTCCCCTACGGCCTGGCCTTCAGCTCGCAGAACAACCCGGACTGCGCCAGCCCGGCCGGGACCGCGTGCGACGCCGCAGGGCAGGCCGCCTCGGTCTGCGTTTCGGCCGTGACGCCGGTCCCGCGCTTCTTCCCCGACCCCGACGCGGCGTTCGACCTGGCCCCTTCCGGCCAGGCGGGGCAACTCACGCCGTACTCGTCCCCGCAGCTCGAGTTCGACGAGGACCGCGGCGGGCCCGACGGGATCGCGCAGGCGCCGTATCGCTTCGACCTCGAGTGGTTCGCCTTCGCCGACTGGAGCGCGGCCGGCTCCCCCAGCAAGGCCTTCGTCAGCGCCGGCCTCGCGCCGTTCGGTTACGTCGACGCGCGCGGCGAGCTGGCGCTCCCCTACTTCGGCCTGACCCCGGCCGGCCTGAAGATCGAGCGCGAACGCAACCTGTTCGGCCGCTCCAAGCTCTACTTCGCCGACGCCCACGCGCCGTGCGACGAGCTGACGCAGCCGCTCTGCGCCCGCAACGGCGACTCGGCCTTCGTCGCCGCGCGCGAGATCGCCGCGGCCACCGTCGAGCTGCCGTTCCGCGTCGACTACTTCCGCCCGGAGTGGACGCTCGACCCGCAGGACGGCGAGCCGACGCAGTCGCTGGGTCGCGGGACCTTCCTGGCCTGGGCCGATCCCGCGACCTTCGACCTGGGCTCGGCCAAGGTGGCCGGCGGGCTGGTGCTGCGCCCCGGCCAGATCGTCGGCCAGGACGGCGACCTCGGCGTCGCCGCCGCGCTGCGGGCCTGGTCGTGGCTCACCCCGACCGGTCGCACGAAGCTCTCGTCGATCCTGCCCGCCTCGCGGCTCGGCCCGCAGACCGCGCGCTACGACGACGCGCTCGCGCTGCTCGGCTGGTCGGAGTCGACCTGGCAGCTCGCGCCGCCGGCGCTGCTGCGCGACGCGCTGCACGACAGCAGCGCGATCGGCGTCTTCGGCGGCGTGCCGGCCCACCCCGACCTGGTCACCACCTTCAACGTCGACGGCGCCGACCCGGCGAAGACCCCGCCGGTCGACGGCACGAACATCACCGGCTTCGTCGACTTCGACGCCGGCGCGACGCAGGTCGAGAAGATCGAGCTGGGCTCGAACATGGACACCAACGGCGAGTTCTTCCAGTTCGACGCGTCGCTCCTGACGCTCGACCGCCACGTCCAGGAGGGCGAGGAGCCGATCCAGCTCTTCTCGCGCCGGCAGGTCAAGGGCGCGTCGGACCGGATGGCGCTGCCGGGCGAGCAGAGCATCGGCTTCGGCGGCGGCGGGGGCGGCGGCGCGCTGGCCGACGACGGCGGCGACGGCCCCCTGACCTGGCACCTCGACTACGACATGACGCCGGCCTTCACCTTCCGCAGCCTGACCGGCGAGCTCGACCTGACCAAGGGCGGGCTCGGGAGCGTCGGCTTCGACAAGATGGGCGCGACGCTCAAGTTCTTCGCCGACGGCGACTGGTACTTCAAGGCCGAGATGCTCGGCACGTGGGACGGCTTCCGCGCCCAGGCCGGCTTCCTGGCCGGCAACACCACCGACATGACGCCGCTCAAGGAGCTCGACCCCGACGTGGCGCGCTTCCTCTCGGGCGTCGACACCTTCGACGGCGCCTACATCGGGCTGGGGGTCGGCTTCCCGTGGATCGACTTCGGCTGCTTCCTCAACGCGCGGGTCGGCGCCCAGGTCGCGGGCTGGTACGTCACCGACAGCTTCGGCGGCAAGGTCCGCGGCTGGCTGACCGGCGAGGGGGCCTGCATCGTCTCGGTGCGCGGCGACCTGACGCTGATCGGCGGCAAGGTCAACGACTCGTTCAAGCTGAACGGCAAGTTCTGGGTCGCGGGTGGCGTCGGCTTCTGCGACGAGGAGGACTGGGACACCCCCTCTGACGTGCTCGACGACGACTTCTGCGCGGCCTGCGTCGGGCGGATGGGGGTCACCGGGCGCTACCCGCCGGACGACCTCGACCTCGACTTCGACGGTCCCGACTTCGACTGCTCGCTGTGAGCCGGAGAGCCCCGACGATGCGCACCCACCTGCCCCTTCGCCGCCTGCTCCCGCTCGCCGCGCTCACCGCGCTGGCCGCGGCCGCCGCCGCGCCCGCCGTGGCCGAGCCCCCCGTCGCGCGCCACCTCGTGGTCGCGGTCGCCGACGCCTCCCAGCCGCGGATCCTGGTGCGCTGGAACCAGCTCGAGGGGGCGCGCCGCTTCACGCACTACGACCTGCTGCGCCGGCGCGCGGACCTGACCGACTTCGCGACGCTCAACGCCGAGCCGCTCGGCCCGCTCGCGACGGCGTCGGAGATCGAGACGGTCTTCGGCCTGCCGGGCCGCACCGACGCGAAGGAGTCGATCCTCGTCACCTTCGGCGCCGACTACGCCAACGACCTGCTGGCGCTGCAGAACCCCGCGCCGGGAACCGACCAGGAAATGCAGGCCCGGCTGCTGCCCGATCTCAACTACGGCGCGGCGGTCGCGCTGGGGCTGGGCTTCATCGACGAGCCGCTCCCGTGGGGCGACACCTACGTCTACGAGGTCTGGGGACTCGACGCCAAGGGGTTCCGCGTCGAGCGGTTGGGACGCGCCAGCGCGACCGTCGGCTCGCCCGAGCTGCTCCCCGCGCCGGCCGCCACGGGGTGCGCCGACGTCGCCGACGCCAGCGGTCACGGCGCGGCGTTCGTGCGCTGGGACGGCGCGGCGGTCCAGCCCGCGGCCCCGGCCGCCGGCTACGACGTCTACCGCGTCCGCCGCAACGCCGACGGGACCTGCCCGCCGGTCGGGCCGGGCGTGCCGACCGCTCGCAAGGCCAACGCCTTCCCGGTGCAGCGCCAGTCGCACGGCCGTCCCGACGCGGGGAAGACCCGCTTCCAGGCCAGCTGCGCCTCGTGCCACGCCGGCGGCCGCGACGCGCCCCCCGCCGCCGGCTGGTCGATCGACGGCTTCTACCGCCGGACCGAGCCCTCGATCTGGCCCTCCCCCGCCGCGGCCGCGCACGACACGCCGGCGCTGCACGCGCTCGACCCGAAGGCGGTCGAGGAGATCTTCGACTACCTCCACGAGTTCCAGTTCCGCGACGGCGGCGAGGCGACGCCCGCCGAGCCGGTCGAGTTGGGCGCGACCTACTGCTACCAGGTCCGCGCGCGCGACCTCTTCGGCCAGCCGGGCGCGCCCGCGCCGATCGCCCAGTGCCCGGTCAAGGACCGCCTGCCGCCGACCGTGCCGCTGGCGATGAAGGCGACGCGCGTGCAGCAGGGCAGCTACGAGACCTGCCAGCTGGCGTGGGACCGCAACCTCGACGACGGCACCGTGCGCTACGACCTCTACCGCGTCCCGTCGGTCCCCCGCTTCGAGGGGACGCTGACCACGTCGTCGCGGATCGCGACGATCACCCAGCCGGGTTCCGGCGCGCGGGTCACGCACCTCGACGCCGGCCTCGGCACCGGCGATGCCGGCGAGTCGTACTACTACGCCGCCCGCGCGATCGACGCGGCCGGCAACGTCAGCGGCTTTTCGGGCTGGGCCCCCTGCATCCCGCGGGATCTCGTCGCACCCGGCGCGGCGACGCTGCAGCGCGACTGCCCCAAGGGCTGCACCGCCTGCGTCAACCGCGGCGGCCAGCGGATCTGGACCGGCGCCGGCGGCGATCCCGACTTCCTGACGACCGATCCGCGGGCCTGCGGCGTCGAGTTCTCTCCCACCGCGCCCGGCGATCCGTTCCGCTACCGCGTCTTCCGCTCCTTCGACGGCG
>CAYZDB010000201.1:0-5748 GCA_964476985.1 uncultured Acidobacteriota bacterium
GGGATCCACGCCTCGATCCGCGAGGGCTACCTGCGGATCGCGCTGCACGGCTGGCCCGACGAGGCCGACGTGGAGCGGCTCGTCGCGTGGCTGGCGGCGGCGTGAGGAGGCGCTGATGGCGCACGGCCCGCGGCGCCCGCCGGCCGGCTCGAGCCTGCCGCGCCAGGTGCTGGACGACATCCGGCACGGCAACCTGCGGCGCGAGGTCGGCCGCGACCTGACCGAGCTCTACGGCTTCTTCCTCGACGACGAGCAGCAGCAGCGCGTGGCGGCGATGGCGCGCCCCAAGCGCTGGCTGATGGTCCCCTGGTGGGCGCTGAAGAGCCTGCTGCGCAAGCTGCCCGCCCCGCGTCGCGTGCTGCTGGTGCTGGCGCTGGTCTTCGCCCTGCTGGGCGACACGCGGCTGACCTCGTCCGACGGCACGTTCTCGATCGGCGGCGACCTGCAGCCGCTGTCGATCGCGCTGCTGCTCGTGATCCTGATGCTCGAGCTGAAGGACAAGCTGGTTGCGCGCGACGAGATCGAGGTCGCGCGGCAGGTCCAGCTGGCGCTCCTGCCGCGCCGCCAGCCGGCGCTCGACGGCTGGGACATCTGGCTCTACACGCGCCCCGCCAACGACGTCGGCGGCGACCTGGTCGACTTTCTCGAGCTGCCCGGGGCCCGGCTGGCCCTGGCGCTGGGGGACGTCTCCGGCAAGGGGATGGGGGCGGCGCTGCTGATGGCCAAGCTGCAGGCCACGCTGCGCGCGCTGGTCCCGCAGGACACGGAGCTGGCCGAGCTGGGGGCCCACGTCAACCGGATCCTCTGCCGCGACGGCGTCGGCAACCGCTACGCGACGCTGCTCTACGCCGAACTGGGGGCGGCCACGGGCCGGATCCGCCTGCTCAACGCCGGGCACCTGCTGCCGCTGATCGTGCGGGACGGCGGAACCGAGCGGCTGGCGCCGGTCGCGATGCCGCTCGGGATGTTCCCCGAGGCGGTGTTCGCCGAGCAGGAGATCGCGCTCGGGCCCGACGACCTGGTCGTCCTCTACTCCGACGGCCTGTCCGAGGCGCAGGACCCCGGCGGGCACTTCTTCGGCGAGGCGCGCCTGGTTGAGATGGCCGTCTCGCTGCGCCGGATCCCGGCCGCCTCGGCGGGCTCGATCCTGCTGGCCGAGATCGAGCGCTTCCTGGCCGGCGGCCGCCCGGCCGACGACCTCTCGCTGGCGATCGTGCGCCGCCTCGCCTGACCCCCAGCTCTCCCCGGAGACTCCATGTCCACGCCCAGAACGCGGCTCGAGACCCTGCTCGTCCACGCCGGCGAAGAGCCGCGCGTCGACGGCGCGGTGACCCTCCCGGTCTTCCAGTCCTCGACCTACGAGTCGGGCGACGCTTCGAGCTACCACGACCTGCGCTACATCCGGCTCAACAACACGCCGAACCACCGCGCGCTGCACGCCAAGCTGGCCGCGCTGGAGGGAACCGAGAGCGCGCTGGTCTTCGGGTCGGGGATGGCGGCGCTCTCGACCATGATGCTCACGCTGCTCCGGCCGGGCGACCACCTGCTGGCCCAGCCCGGGCTTTACGGCGGGACCCACGAGCTGATCGTGAAGGACCTGGCGGCGCTCGGGATCGAGCACGACTTCCTCGACCCGGACGACCCGACGGGCTGGGACCGGCTGGTCCGGCCGGAGACGCGGCTGGTCCACTGCGAGGCGATCACGAACCCCCTGCTGCGGGTGATCGACCTGCCCGCGCTGGCCGCGTTCGCGAAGCGGCGCGGGCTGCTCGCGACGATCGACGCCACCTTCGCCACGCCGGTCAACTTCCGCCCCGCCGCGCACGGCTTCGACCTCGTGATGCACAGCGCGACCAAGTACCTCAACGGCCACTCCGACATCGTCGCCGGGTCGGTCGCGGGCCCGGCCGCGCTGGTCGACGCGATCCGGCACAAGCTCAACCACCTCGGCGGGGCGCTCGACCCGCACGCCTGCTTCCTGCTGCAGCGCGGTCTCAAGACGCTGGCGCTGCGGGTCCGGGCCCAGAACCGGTCGGCGCAGGCCCTGGCGGAGCACCTGGCCGCCCACCCGGCGGTGGCCCGCGTGCACTACCCCGGCCTTCCCTCCGACCCCGACCACGCCCGCGCCCGCGCGCTCTTCCAGGGCTTCGGCGGGATGGTCTCGTTCGAGCTGGCCGGGGACGCCGGGGCGGTCGACCGATTCCTCGCGGCGCTGCGGCTGCCGATCGTCGCGCCCAGCCTGGGCGGGCCCGAGACGCTGGTCACGCTGCCGGCCCGCAGCTCGCACTCCGGCCTCGATCCGGCGGCGCGCCGCGCGCTCGGGATCGCCGACGGGCTGGTCCGGGTCTCGGTCGGGCTGGAAGCGGTCGAGGACCTGATCGAGGACTTCGACCACGCGCTGCGGGACGCGCGCGGGACGCGCAACGGGTAGACTCGTCGCCGGAAAGGACCCCCTTCGATGATCCGCCCGCTCGCCGTCACGCTCGCCCTGCTCCTCGCCGCATGCCTCGCTGCCCCGCTCGCGGCCGCACCGGCCGATCCGCCCGATTCCCCGGGCGCCGGGTCGGAGCAGGTCCCCGTCCTGGTCGAGATGTTCACCGCGCACAACTGCCCCAACGCCCCGGCCGGGGAGGACATCCTGACCCGGCTCGAGCGGACCCAGCCGATCGAGGGGGTCCGGGTCGTCCCGCTGGCCTTCCACGTGCCGTACTGGGACAGCCCGAGCTGGAAAGACCCGTTCGCCCACACGAACCACCAGTGGCGCCAGAACCAGTACGCGAAGCAGTCGAAGAGCGGCGACGTCTACACCCCGCAGTTCGTGATCGACGGCGACACCGGCGTGACCGGGCGGGGCGAGGGCTCGGTGAAGAAGGCGATCGCGAAGGCGGCGAAGGCCCCCAAGGCGTCGATCCGCCTCGAACTGCGCCCGACGCGCGACGACGACCCGCCGCGCACGGTGCGGATCGGGATCGACTTCGCCGGGATCCCGGCGGAGCTGCGCGGGCCGGCGGGGCTCGAGGCCGAGATCCTGCTGGCCGTGGCGGAGCGGAACCTGGTCACGGACCTCGGCGGCGGCAAGAACAAGGGGGCCCACCTCGAGCAGACCGGCGTCGTCCGGAGCTGGATGCCGCTGGGCCACGTCAACGCCCAGGGCGACGCGATCTTCCCGCCCGAACACCTGATCACCCTCGACCCGTCGTGGAAGCTGTCCGACCTGACGGCGGTGATCTGGGTCCAGCAGAAGCCGGCGGGAAAGGTCGTCGCGCTCGGCACGCTGGCGCTGGGGAACTGACGCTAGGCGGGGCCGTCCTGGATCAGCCCGTCGACGATCCGGATCACGCGCTGCGCGTGCTGCGCGACGTTCGGATCGTGGGTCACGAGGCAGACGATGTGACCCCGCGCGTTGAGCTGGTCGAAGACCTCGAGGATCTCCTGGCCGGTCTTCGTGTCGAGGTTCCCGGTCGGCTCGTCGGCCAGCAGGATCGTCGGGTTGTTGACGAGGGCCCGGGCGATCGCGACGCGCTGGCGCTGCCCCCCCGAGAGCTGCGAGGGCAGGTGCTTCGCGCGATCGGTCAGCGAGACCCGCTCGAGCGCCTCGAGCGCGCGCGCGCGGCGCTCCGCCCGGCTCATCCCGGCGTAGGTCATCGGCAGCTCGACGTTGCGCAGGACCGAGGCGCGCGGCAGCAGGTTGAAGCTCTGGAAGACGAAACCGATCCGCTCGTTCCGGACCCTCGCCAGCTGGCGGGGCGACATGTCGGAGACCAGCTCCCCCGCCAGGAAATAGCGGCCCGAGGTCGGGACGTCGAGGCAGCCGATGATGTGCATCAGGGTCGACTTGCCGGAACCGGACGGGCCCATGATCGCGAGGTAGTCGCCGGCCGCGACGACCAGGTCGATCCCGCGCAGCGCGTGGACCTCGTTCTCGCCGGCGTCGTAGATCTTGCGGACCTCCTCCAGGCGGATCATCTCGCGGGGATCGGCCAGGGGCCGCGCCGGCTGGGTCGCCATCGTCGTTCCTCGGTCCGCGGGGCGTCCCGCGTCGCCGGGACTATAGCCTCCCGGCCCGCCCGGACCGGCGGCGCCGCGCCCCGGGCCGCCACCGGCGGACGCGGGCGCGGCGCGAGCGGTCGCGCGACCGTCCTAGAAAGGCGGGCATGAGCCGCAAGAAGAACCTCGCGATGTCCCCCCGGGACCGGCGGATCGCGCTGGCCCTCGTGGTCGGAATGCTGGTCGTCGGCGGGCTGCTGGTCTCGACCGGGATCTTCATCCCCTCGGGAAACCCCCGCCGCACGCCCGGCGCCGTCCCCGGGATCAACAACCCGGCCGCCCTGGCCCAGGCGCCCCGCCTCGACGGCTACCCCGCCCCGGACCGCGCACTGGGACCCGAGGACCTCAAGCCCGAGCTGGTCCCCGCGCTCCCCGAGCCCGCGCGCGGCGCGCTGCGCTGGTCCCTGGGCTGGACCGGCCGGCGCGACGGCGTGCAGGTCCGACTGCTGCTCTTCGCGACGCCCGAGGCGGCCCAACAGGCGCTGGCTCCGGTGACCGGGGACCGGCCGCTCGCCGGCCTCGGCGAGAGCGCGGTGCTGCGCGGGAACGACCGCGTCCTGTTCCTCCGCGGGAGCGCGGTCGGCGTCGTCTCGGGACCGGTCGGGCAGCCGCCCGAGGCGCTCGAGGCGGCGGCGCGGGAGCTGGACGCCGCGCTGGTCCGGAACCCGCCCGCCCCGCGCTGACCGCTACGGTTTCCTCGCGCGCAGCCGGTGCGCGCGGATCTTGGTCGAGAGCGTGCGCCGGTCGAGCCCGGTGGCCTGGGCCGTGTCCTGGACCCGCCCGCGGTGTCGCTCGAGCGCGCTGCGGAAGTAGTGCTCCTCGAAGCGGTCGCGCGCGTCGCGCCACGGGAGCGCGAGCAGTTCGTGCCACGGCCCGGGCCGCAACTCGGTGGAAGGCGACGCCGCCAGGTCGCCGGGCAGGTCGTCGAGGTCGACCAACCCGTCGCGGTCGAGCACCACCGCCCGCTCGATGACGTTGCGCAGCTCGCGCACGTTCCCCGGCCAGCCGTACTCGGACAGGACCCGCACCGCCGCCGCCGAGAGCGCGGCGACACGCTGCCCGTCGGGGCGCAGGAACTGCTCGAGGAAGTGGGTGGCGAGCGGGACGATGTCGCCCGGCCGGTCGCGGAGCGACGGGAGCGCGACCTCGATCACCCGCAGCCGGTAGTAGAGGTCCTCGCGGAACGCCCCGTCCGCGACCATCTTCTCGAGCGGCCGGTGGGTGGCGGCGACCAGCCGGACGTCGACGCGGCAGCGGCTGCCGCCGACGCGCGTCACCTCGCCGGTCTCGATCACGCGGAGGATCTTGGCCTGGGCCGGGAGCGGCAGGTCACCGATCTCGTCCAGGAACAGCGTGCCGCCGTCGGCGTGCTCGAACGCGCCGGCGCGGGCGCGGTCGGCGCCGGTGTAGGAGCCGCGGTCGGCCCCGAACAGTTCGGCCTCGACCAGCCCCTCCGGCAGCGCGGCACCGTTCAGCGCCACGAACGGGTGCTCGCGGCGCGGGCCGGCGCGATGGGCCAGCCGCGCCAGTTCCTCCTTGCCGGTGCCGCTCGGGCCGCGCAGCAGGATCGTCGCGCGCGAGGCGGCGGCCCGGCGGACGGCCTCCACGGCGGCGCGGAAGGCCGGGTCGTCGCCGATCAGCGCCGACTCGGCGCCAGGCGGCGGGTCGGTCGCCCCGCGGCCGCGGCGCACCATCCGTTCG